>NZ_JBQHSE010000053.1:0-8638 GCF_052066395.1 Bariatricus sp. HCP28S3_A4
TTTTTTCTAAATTCTGGAGTGTAAGTCTGTGGCATAATAATTCCTTCTTTCTTTGATAGATTGATTATATCTTATTAGCCACTACTATTACAACGTTAGTATAGCACTTCAAGCGGGCGGCATTGGCATAGAGAAAGGTGGAATTTTAAATGGATAATGCTATTAAGCTTACGGACTCAAATGGACATGATGTGTACTTCGAGTTTCTTGATCTGATTGAGTTCGATAATGAAGAGTATGTTATTCTTCTTCCGATAGATGATACAGACGGTGAGGTAGTTATTCTGAAAATAGAGTCTATAGATGATCCAGAAATGGAAAGCTATTGCTCAGTAGAAGATGAATACATACTCAATCAGGTGTTTGGCATATTCAAAGAAAAATTCAAGGATGAATTTGCATTCCTGGAAGATTGAGAAAATCAATTTGAAATTGAAGTTATTGGCATTTCATGCTATACTAAATAATAAGACCTTACAAGTTGAGACCGTTGAAAACTTGACGATGGACTACAGGTGTTTAAGTTTTCACTGAATTCGAAATCTTCTTTATAACAGAATGTATTCCCCCTAGATTATCAAGAACATCATTGTAATAGAATTCATATTATCAACATTGGAAAAGGAGATGTGCCATATGATGAATACATTTGAGAGTTACCTGAAGGAGCCATATGTTCTTGATTTCAGCCAGATGCAGAGTCTGCACGGAGATTTGTTATCTGAAATTGATAATGACGCTGATGCCATTGAACTATACGATGAGCTCATTGATATTGCTACAAAATATGCGGCGATCCGTGCTAAATGGGGAATGTTGTCAAGGGAAGAGAAAATGGATATCGATTCTTTAAGAACGTTACATCATAATTCCGTGATCATTCACTTTAATATGTTGGCAAGATATCTGCGTATGCAGGGGAAAAAAGCTGCGTGGCGCGATGTGCTTGGAGATGATGAGGATAACAGATATTATCGAAAGACGATAGGTGATTTTGGTTGCTATATTGTTTTTGTGAATAGCATCTGTGCACGATAATTTCTATAGAAGGTGTAGGACATGGCAGTAAGACCGGTATATGAAGTTAGAGAAAGTGCACCATTTTTTAACGTAATAAATGTTGAATTTGAATGGAATGGGGGATTTGCGAAGTCTCAGAAGCAGAAAAATATTAGAGCAATTCATGATAATTATCAATCTCAAAGGCCGGATAAAAAAGTATTGGAGATTTCAAGCAAGTCAATGCAGGAGGGCGGAGAATCATTAAGTGCATTTTTCCTTCCAAAGTATGTTCCGGAGCTTGGAAAAAGTGTCCCTGTGGAATGTGTTTTTCAAGCTGGAAAAACATTTCAGAATGGTGGACCATATAAGGATCTGCTATCCGTCACACCCAGAGAAGCAAAGAGAGATGATAGACTAAAAAATAGTGGAAGGCTGCTCTCGTTTATGTTTGACGGACAGGAATATCCGCTTATTCCCAAGACTATTTTTTATGATTACATTTATATGAATGCACTTCTCGAAAATCAAGAGTTGGCTAAAACTGCTTTACAGTATGATGCATTTACGGATGTTGAATTTAATCCTGAAAAAAGCCTAAATTGTCAGGCAAAAGCGGCTGTGACGTTTGTTGCTTTATCTAGAATGGGATTAGTGGAACAGGTTAAAGAGTTCGGTTCTTTCCTGGCCTTATATGGATTAGAAGCATCAAAAATGCTGAAGAACTCTGAGAATGCTTCGACGGAAGAAAAAATGTCATACACATCTGTTAACATACAAGCTGGAAATATTATCTGTCACAAAAAATATGGCAAGGGTGTGATTGAAAAGATAGAAGATACAGTTATTGTGGTTCGATTCCCTGAGGTTGGTGAAAAGAAGCTTGGATTAAAATGGTGTGTTCAGAATTGTAAGATTAATAAGAGACTGTGATTCTAGGCAGGAGTATCTATAAGTGCTTTCTAGGATGGGGACAAAGCTAACAGTTATTCTTGAAAAGCTTAAGAGGAGATTTGGATGAAACGAGTTCTTGTAATGTCAGTATTTGACGCATTTGAATATGTCATGCAGCATTATTATCCTGCTGGCATGGAGGATATGGTTGAGAAGTCTGATACATATGCAGTGATTTCTATTCAGGATTCACACACAAACGGCTTTGGAATTACCTTTTCCGAGAATCAGTACTGCAAAGCTGTGCTTACATTGAAATTTGATGACATCATCCGTCCTGTAGATGGTGCGCAGATTTTTACTGAGGAGATGGCGAAGCAAATTATACGCTTTATTAGAAAGTATAAAGCTGTTGATACGTTGCTGATTCATTGCTATGCTGGACAGTCTCGCTCTCGTGCTGTTGGTGCTTTTGCAGTTTGGCTTCTTGGTGGTAATAATTCAGTATATTTTGAAAAATACAATCCAAATGAATATGTATATGAACTATTGATGCAGACCTTGCCAGATATTCAAGAAAGTTTAGAAGAAGATATCGATGATCTTTGCGTTTCATTATATGAGCCTGATATGAGTGAAGCAGTGTTAGCTAAGACTGTTTATACTGGTACAAAGTATAAGGATGCCTGCCATAATATCGAAAAATTTTGTCAGGCGGTGCCTGCTGGTGGATGCTGGTTGAGTTACCTGTGCGATATGGACGAATTAAGCTATTTACATGGCGAAATGCTTTCACTTATGGAAGAAGAGCCAACTGAAATGAATAAAAAGAAATTAGCTGTTTACGCTCAAGAAATTGATAGAATTGTGAATTGACGAGGAAGGTGAAGTAATGGACAAGTTAATGGACGAATTAAGAATGATCCATTGTTTAGAGAGACAGATTAAAACTGAGTATAGTGTTGAAAATGCTTTTGAGTTGGCAAGAATATTAGTAAACAACGGAATAACTGAGATTACAGATAATATTCGTGAAAAAATACATTATATGCAGAGGGTATGTGAAATCGACAGTTTGGATAACTATTGGGTATGTACTCTTGTGGGAAATCATACTCTCGATGAAATAAAAGCTCGCCATGATTTTTATAGACAATATGCAGGTGAAGAAAAATGCAAGGCGGATAATCTTGCTCTTACTTGCGAAAAAGGAAATGATTATCTTACTTTCTTTATAGAACTTGGGTTTAATGATGATCAGATAAATAGTGCGATGAGAAAGGTTGTTAAAAATGGTTCGATTGTAAAATCTGAAAAGGAAGCAAGGAACATCGTTGGAGAATTAGATATTTTCGGGGTGTCAGACGATGTTCGTAATCAATTTATTAGTGATAACGCTGATTTCCTGTTTAACGATTATACAGGAGAGGTTATGGCGACTTGGCAATTGTTTGAAAATCTGTGTCAGAGATTTGGCAAAGACGGAGGTTTTGCTTGCTTAATAGAGCATCCAGAGTACCTGCGTTTTGGTGTGGAGGAGAAAACTCTAAGGGACAAAGTGCTGGATTATTTATACGATGATGAAGCTATTTTTTCTCGGCTCAGAGATTGCGATTTTGAAAAACCAGATGGAACTGAGATCTTGCTGGAATTTGCAAAAGAAGTGCGCTCACGGGTGCCTGTTAACGATCCGGTAGTAACAAATGATCTTATGCTCATATTAGATATTGTTTGGGGATTTATGGAATTCGCACAAGAAGCTGAATGGGCACACTCAATTGCAAGTGAGATGAGAAGGATTATCATGACCCGTTAGTTGATAAGGAACGGTGCGCATGAATGATGATTTCAGCAAGTATTCCGTGGATGAATCAGAAACAGAAGAATTCAAAAAGTGAGGTGCATGGATGGCATCGAAGGTACAGCGAAAAGACCGCAAGTATAAGGACCTTTCCATGAAACAAAAGACAAGGATTGCCGATAAGGCATATCGTGAATATCTTACCTTCTATCTTAAGTACGAAAGAATGCCAGAAGCGGAAGAAGCAGCTGCCATTCACCGTAAGATGTTCCAGACTGTTCTGGCACTGGCACCGATGGCAACTTTTGAAGATTTTGAAAAGTTATGTCAGAAGCATAGTGCCAAATATGAGGAACGGATTCTTTCAGATATAAGCAGAGGAATTACAGTGGAATCTCTTCATAAACCAAAGAAAACACCGGAAGAGAAGGCTGCAATTCTAAAAGCGAAAAATGAGGCACGAAGAAAGAAAAAGAAGTTACGAGAATCACAGGCGCTGGTTCTGGAGCAGGATGATACATTTTTCATTATTGCCGGATATACCTCCGGCGGAGCCCCATACGGTGTTACTTGGGAGCAGATGGATACGGATCCTTATGACGAAATAGAATAGGAGGATGCGCAAATGAGCAGAAAACTCGTTGCTTATTTTTCAGCCAGTGGAGTTACTGGAAATGTTGCTAAGACATTAGCAGAAGCGGCAAATGCCGATCTGTATGAGATAAAACCGCAGGTGCCGTACACCACTGCGGATCTGAACTGGATGGATAAGAAATCCCGTAGCTCTGTTGAGATGCAGGATAAAACTTCAAGACCGGAGATGACCGACCATAGTGCACCTGTGGCAGATGCAGACGTAATTTTTGTTGGTTTTCCAATTTGGTGGTATGTGGCACCGCACATTATCAATTCTTTCTTGGAATCATATGATTTCAGTGGAAAGACCATTGTACTTTTTGCTACTTCCGGTGGAAGTGATTTCGGAAGAACACTGGAAGCGTTAGAGGATAGTGTTCGTGGTACTGCACATCTGATGGAAGGAAGAATGCTTAATGGAAAGCAGGATATGGACGCATTGAAATCTTGGGTTGATAGTCTGGGTCTGTAATAAGTGATTAAAACTATGAAGCTCTGGCAATACTCGAATGAGTGTTGTCAGAGCTTCTTTTTGCCTGTTTTTAAGGCAACTCGTTCATTTACGATGCATTGATCACCATGGAAATGAAAATGATCTATTAATAGGTCAATAGACCTTTTTAAGATGCTGAGTTTGGAGAGCGTTGAAGGTATAATTAAAGCATAGAAAAACGAAAAATCTAGTAGAAAGGAGGTCATGCCCTATGAAAAAATCAACGGACTATTCCAACCATGATCGTTTTGTTGATTTGGGACTCATCATCGCGGCACTTAGAAAACGCCAAGGTCTGTCTCAAGAGAAATTCGCTGAGAAAGCGGATATTGCAAGATCAACACTAAGCGCCATAGAAGCTGCTAACAATTCACGAGCTTTTTCCGTTGACACACTTTTCAAGATAGCAGATGCACTTGGAATTTCGGCGGGTGACCTTCTAAACTATTCGTTACCAGCTTCTAATTTGTGATTAGCGAAGAGATTTAATTGTATCCTGCAATGCTCTGATACTGATTCTGGCTTGATAGATTACATCCTGATGGCCTTACTAATATTATATGAAATTATTGACCGCAAGGCTATCAGTTTCGATGCTGGGAACCCTTGCGGTTTTCTTTTATACAAAATAATACTTTGGCACAACCGGGGAAACCCGGCGTCGCAAAACTACAGGGCCTGAAATGGCAGCCAGTTGCACTAACGCGGTTAAGCGTAGTACCTGCCCAGGCAACCAATGTCTGGGCTTTTCTGTTATACATTGAGGAGGTGTTCTTATGTTCTTCGAGAAATTATTTAGGAAAAAAGAAGGACAGACAATCGAACGGGTAGAAGCACCGTCGATTGAGACGACTAAGATTATGGAGAGCGCTGCAAATTCTGCATTGATTACGGATGAGCAGAAACATGACCATGATTTCAGGATGACACTTACGGGATTGGAACAAAGACTACATACGTCTGAGAGCAATGAGGAAATTATCATGGAGGCTATCAAGACGGCATGTGACTTCTATGAAGCAGAATGGGCAGGCATTTTGATTGCTGATGTTGAAACCGAGGCATGGGCTCCGATGACTTGCTATAACCGCCTTACCGGAAGAATGGAATCTCGCTATACAAAAGAGGTTGAAGCATTTGAAGGTTTTGGTCGTTGGATCAAGGCATTTTATGATGGAAAACCATTAGTCGTGCCGGATGCATCTGTCATCAAAAAGATGTTTCCGGATGAGTTCCAGCATTATCAAAGATTAGATGTCCAAAGTTTGATTGGCACTCCATTTGGTGAGAAGCCAACGGGGTTCTTTGTTGTGAAGAATCCTACAAGATATAAGACATATCCGGATATGGCACAGATGCTTGCGTTTGTAAGCATGACGACTTTTTATCTGCAGGAGCTGCAACAGAGTATGGCAGAGTTGGAAACAAATCAGGATGACTCTGCAGACGAACATACCATTCGTATTAATCTCCTTGGTATGCCGGAAGTTTGCGTCGGAAGCAAAAAGCTGGATATGAGAGTATATGCTTCTGATAACGCATGGAAAGTAATTTCGTTCCTAGCACTGAAAGGGAAACCGGTTCCAGGCTCAACATTGATTGAGAATATCTGGCCGAAGATAAAAGATACATCCGATACCAATCCACTTCGCAGTGCTCTGTATCAGATGCGCAGCAAGTTCCAGTTCCTCTGTCCGAATATCATTTCCAGCAATGAACAAGGATACTGGTTTAATCCAGAGTACCGTGTTGAGGTGGATACGGCTCTGGTGGAAGAACTGTGGAAGAAAATTTCTGAAGAGAAAAATCACAGTGTAAGATTGGCTCACCTGAAGCAGGCGGTCAAATTGTTCAGAGGGTATCTCTGCGATAATAAACTGGATGAGCCATGGATGATTTCTTATTATCATACATACAGTAGTCTCTACGCTCAGGTTATGACTTCTCTTTTAGATGAAATTGATAAGGATGAGAATTATACCGGTATTCACAAGTATGCTTCTGCTTCTTTATCCATGCTGGATGGTAATCCCAAAATCTGTTTCTGGCTGACTGTCTCTACTTATTTTATTAGTGGAAAAAGTGCTGCGTTGGAAGTGATAAATGCCAACAGGAGTTCTTTGTCATCAGAAGAATTTGATGTCCTGATGAAGGAAGTCGAAGCTTACATTAAAAATCATGGAGGTACTCTGTAAACTATTTTCGTGGTAACACGGGAAATAACACACTGATTTTTAGGTTACACATAGTATTACACAGGTGATGTTACTGGATACAACACGGCAACACGTTTGGTGATACGGCTCTAAACACGTAGTATAACACCCTCGTTCGATAGCATTTCGAGGCAAGTAAAAATTGCCTTTGAAATCTACCGAATGGGGGTGTCTTTTTGCATCCGGACAAGTCTTTTGGAGCGGTTATTCTTGCATGTATTTGTAGGAATGACCGCTCCTTTTTTGGTTATTACAGGTGCCGTGCACCACCTTCGGTTCTTGAGTTTGCATCTTTTCAAATTTCAAGAACTGGAGGAAATAAAAATGTATTATGATCCGAAAATGTGCGGAAAACGTATTCAGGTCCTTCGCAAGAAAAAGGGGCCTACACAGCTGCAGTTGTCTTTCAAAATAAATGTCTCAGAGAGTCATCTGAGAGCAATCGAAACCGGTATACGCGGTGCTTCCATAGATTTGCTGATTGAGTGCTCAGAGTTTTTCCAGGTATCTCTTGATTACCTGGTTCTTGGCAAGACGGATCCGGACAAAGCAGAGATGATGATGCAGCTGGATATTCTGAGCAATCACATTGATCAGTTGAGAAAACTGATTTGAAATATACGGAATTGTCAAGAGGAAAACATATCGTTTCTGGCGAGGTTGTGTGCCCTCTGAGAATATGTTGAGGGCAAAAATCTTCGGTAGAATTATTCTCGTAAGCGGTGCTTCACCGCTTACGAGATCTTTGAAAACTGAATACTATTCATCAGAACTTTACTGTAGAAGGGAGCCTTCGTCGGCACGCCATGATGTTCAATGGAACGTAGCGATTCGCCGGAGCAAATGCCAGGTTGCAACTGGCGGTGGTGTTGATCTTCTACAGGTACAATGATACTTCCGTAATTCGCGGTCCGGCCATAATGAAGGCGGGATGGTTAAGCGCCAATGAAGCTGCTTCGCAAGCGCGTCTGATGAAATACAGAGTTGATGACTTTAGGGCAGTCCTGTACCTCATCGAAGATGATGAGGGTCTTTTCTGTCATAATCTTCTGACCGCTTGCCAGCATCAGGTTTTGCAGAATACGATCAACATCCTTGGTGGTTTCAAAGAATTGTTTGTATTCTTCGTTTTCATCAAAGTTAAAATAAGCCGTATTTTCATAGTAACGCTTGCCGAACTCTTTCAGAATCCAGGTCTTACCCACCTGACGTACACCCTTCAGGATCAACGGCTTACGGTAGGGAGAATTCTTCCAGTCCAGCAGCTTTTTCAAAATAAATCGTTCCATAGACTCACACCTCACACTTTTATTGGAGTTTTAGTGTTTCTTGATCACACTTTTATTATATGCATATGGCGCGTCCCAACGGCCGGTTTTGCGGAGCAAAACGACCGAAATGCGAAGCTGAACAGCCGTTAGGCTTTGATTGATACAGAAATCTCTAGGATAATATATTCATTCATCTATCAGATGAAAATATATTTCTTAGGAGCTTCTTGTATAATTCAAATATAAGGAATTCCAAGAAAGAAGGTTGAGAAAAAAATACCTCAGTGTAAAATAAGATTACTGACTTTGCACGGTTAGTAAAAAATCT
>NZ_JBQHSE010000054.1:0-7848 GCF_052066395.1 Bariatricus sp. HCP28S3_A4
CTTGTATTAAAACTCTCAGAAGCACGGAAGAATGGTACGCTTGAGCGACTCCGTAATGATCTGAACAATCAGGATCTGCTTATCCTTGATGAATGGGGATATGTACCAGTAGACAGAGACGGATCAGAGTTGTTATTTCAGGTGATTTCAGACAGTTATGAAAGTAAAAGCATGATTTTAACCACCAATCTGGAATTCTCTAAATGGGGAAGCATATTTACTGATGAACAGATGGCTGCTGCAATGATTGATCGTCTGGTACATCATGGACATTTGATTCTCTTTTCAGGGAAGAGCTACAGAATGGAACACGCACTTATGCGACAGACTGCACCACAATCATATGAAAATGTTTCCTGCTGATATATGGGAATATCCTATTCCTAAGATTGGGAATTTTTCTTTCCGATTTTTGGGAAAAACACTTGACGAAATACAGATGCGGTCATTTCTGGTGCCGCAGAAAAGGAAGACAGTCCCTCTTTCAAGGGTATCAAGGCCATAGTTGAGCTTGACATAAGATGCCAGTCCATCGATCCCTTTGCGGAGGTCAACCATACTACAGCAGATGATCACACGTTTGAAATTTCCATCCTTAAGCATTTTTCAAAACCTTCACAATGGTCTCAAGCGTACCGGGGTTCAGTGAACTGCTGACATAAACGGGATATCCGTTGATCAGGATCATAGCCTCAGGGCAAAGCGTATCAGCCTGTGGAACAGATGCAGGAACAGCTGTGGCTTCAGCAGTGTTCCCCTGAACCACTGGTGTGATATCCACAAATGCTTTTGGTTCTGGTAACTGTTTCTGATCGTTGATCTGCTCAATGGCGTCATCGCGTAATATCCTTTGCCACTTATAATAAGTAGCGTGTGCGATGCCATGCTGATCTAACCATTCTGCTTTGCTGATATCACTGCTGCGATTGTTGCATTGAGTTATGATCTTACGCCAGTATTCAGCCTTGACATTATAATCGTTATCTTTCATGGCTATTGCTCCTAAAGATTTTTTTTAAGTATAACCGATAGGAGTCCTGGATGCTAGACACGGTCTATTTGACGCTTACCCCGTTCAGTTTCTGAACATAGAAAATCTCTATGAATCCAGTGCAAAAGAACTCTTGTATCAACCAGCATGTCCATGTCTTTCAATTCCTTGGAAAAATCAAGATTTACAACCCAATTTGGATCCATATGTTTTTTCAGTATTGTGACAAATCTTTCCGGTACACACGACATCACCTCATCATTGCAGTGTTTTAAGATTTCTAACATCTCTGCAAATGCTTGTCGCATTCCTGGTTTTGGAGTAATAGCAACCGGAATTTCTGCAGCCTTGTTAGCTAATGCCGCATCAAATAATTTCTCTTTAAACAATGATCCACCTCCAGTTCATAGATGTTTCTCCACAGTTCTTCAATCAATAATTCAAACTCGTTTTCTGACAGCCTCCTCTCTGCCAGTGCAAAAATTTCATAGAGTTTATATAAGGGTAAGAGAAGAGAATACTCTCTAATAACCTTCATAAATATCCTCACTTCTGACGATTCTTTCAGATAATCAGATAATAAGATCCAATTTGTTATTGATACCGGCAGTTTCTGCATATCCAAGCTCCTCAGCTCCTTTATTCATGACATCAATACCTCAATCATGTCTGTGATCCGGCCTTCGCCGTACATCTTCTGTTTTTCTTCAATATTCAGCCAACAGGAAGACAAGTCTGAGCTTCAGGGAGCTACCCTTAACTTCTTGCCCTGGCAAATGCCCAAGCCTGTAAAGGATTGATTACCTTTAAATTCACCGATCATTCAGAGAGAATATCCATCTTCCGATGATGCCATTCGGCTACTCTTACCAACCGCTTCTGTTATACATGAATTTCTTCATTTCAAGGCAAAGTGCATTATTTGGATTCCCTCCGTCGTATCGGTTTCCAGGCCGATATCCCATAGGGTTATTCCCACACAGTGGGCGTCTATTGCTACACCCAGAAGGGTCGTGCTATTTAAAGCAAACAGTTCTGCGATATGTGTTGCTGTTGATGATTCCATCTCCTCTCAATTTATCACTAAACTAAGACAGTTTGCCCCTACAGGTATCCTTGCAGAGACTTACTGAGCCTACCACACACCTCGAAGCGCTGACACGCTTTGTTCATCGAGTTGATCACAGACATGATTCAAATATTGATATAGTTTATGTTTTGATTGATCCTTGATTTAACTTTACCAAACAGGATTCTCAAACTCTTAAGGGGGAAGAGAAAAGAAAGTAATGGCTGTTTAGCTTGGATGATATACATTATCGTTAGGCAGCATCACCTTCTTCCTTCAATTCAGCTTTCATGCAGGCTGATTTCTCCTCAAGTTCCCTTATATGACTTTCAAGCTTTCTGCATTCTTCATCATAATATGCGTTCACCTGCACGAGCATTTCGTATGGAAGCGTACATTGTCATCGTCTACCAATGTCATTAACTTAAAAAATGAATATCAGATTTTATCATTTTCACATATGAAAGATTATCAACATAAGGAATATAACCAGTGGTAAGAAGCAGAAATTTGCAGATTAGACGATAAAGAAGTAAAAACTATCGTTTCTGTGGCTAAAAAAACGCTGTCAGGGCAGCACAATAAGACGAATTACTATACCTAAAAAAGGGATGTTCATTCGCCTGAAAATGGTTTATACTAATGGAGAGTTATTCTGATTCTAGCGATAACAGAAACTCATTGGAAGTTTGAACCTTTGCTGGCGGGCAAATGTTCGATCGTGTCTGATTGCCTCAATATTTTGGGCAATCAGACCTTCCACATCTATTTCATCATCTGCATTGCGCTGTCGCAAAAAGTCTCTGCATGTTTTTTGTGCAATTGTATAGTTGATCTGATAAGTCAGTTTTGTAGCCTTTTTATCAATTTCCACATGCATGTATATTTCGGAACAGAAATTGTATAGGATCGCTCTGGCCCAGACTTCCTGCTCTATGTATTCATACTTTTTGGAATGGAAAGCTTTCAGGCAAAGAGGATACTTCAAATCTCTGAATGCCGTTTCTTCCTGCCATCTGAGATGATATAACTCCTTGAAATCTTCAATGTCAAACTCCATATCCGGAAGATTGGTAATGATATTTTCAAAACAGCCATCTGTAATTTCAATCCTGACCACACGCAGTGAGATATTATATTCCGGCTGTTCATCGGTGATAAAATCCATTGGAACTTCCTGACAGATATATCTGTATCTGTCAGGATACTCAGGATGAAGCCGCTTTTTCTTTGCGTTCGATCTCGTCAGTATGCGGTCAACGTGAAGATCGAGTTCCCTGACATCATCAAGTGGAAACCCCAGTATTTTTTCTGTTTTCCGGTCTGTGCACCGGATCAGGAAAAAATGGCCTTTTTCTATGACATGTGCAAAATCATTATAGGAAGCGTAACCCCTGTCGCATATATAGATGTTGGGAATACCATCATCCTGTGCGCGGTCAACCAGCTGACAGAAAGCTTTGTATTCATTACGTTTTCTCGCCGGCTGGACGAGGAGGTCTGTAAATTTCTTATCAAGGATGGAAAAGAAAGCATTGATGTGGATCTGATTAAATCCCCTGGTAGATTTCCCGTTAGGTTCAAAAAAAGTATCTTTATCATCAGGATTTCTGAAAATATCAACCGCTGAACCATCACAGGCAATCAGGCGATATTTATCATTAAAAAGCTTCTTTTTACATTTTTGCTCAAATAAAATGAGCAGGTGACGCAGGGCATCGTATTTCAGTTTCCTGCGCTGTTTATAGAAAGCGGCTTTTGATGGAGCCTCCTTCACCCGGCCGAAATAACGGTACAGCTCTTCTTTAATGGAATCCGCTTCCATTGTGAGAAAGAGGAGCAGAAAATCTCTGAATCCTATTTTTCGGTTGCGAGTGAAATCCTTGCCGGGCTGAACTGCGTATTTTTCAGGATCAGCAGCAAGATCATTAATTGAAGCAAGAAGTGTAGCTTTAACAGCTTTAGAATAATTCATAATGGTTTACCTCCCTTAATCAAGTAAATATCAAAAGATATAGTTTCTTGATTAATTGGCCTTTTCTGAGGTATTCAGAAATGGCCGCACATTTTGGAGGTTTTGTCAAGCCTTTTTTCATTTTTTTGAGTTACAGGTTAAAAAAGGATCCATGCCGATTTTCGGCATGAATCCTTTAAGTAAATGACATTGATCGTCTACGTCAACAAGATATCTAATATTCTTCATTTTGCTATCGATACAGAGTCCAAACTGAAAATTGCCCTTATTCTCATCAAAAGAATAATGCCAATCATCTTCATCCAGGAACTGCTTAACAACGTTTGCAATCTCGTTAGAATAGCTATTTCTCTTCATAGTTGAATTCTCCTTTGTATCTATGTTGAATTGATTTTTGATTACCGTGCAACGATTGGTGTCACATTCCCCAGAGGTCTTCAGCCGCTCAATGGTCGCTGTTATCGAACTATACGCCCCGATAACCAGGCATTTTGCATTGTGATTTATGCAGTTTTCAAAGTTCTGCATCGAAGTATCCTTCGATGTTTTAATTATCTCATAGACCATTTCTATATTGGGGAGGGGGAATTCTCATCCTTTTTGCTGAGAATAAGATTCTCGACCGTTCCCGTGAAAAGAGTATCTCATGCTCCATTCACTTAACTGGAGGGGGGATGGCTGAATTTACACTCTATCCCTTTTATGCATAACAAAACCCGGGAGCATTAAAAGCTTACCGGGTCAAGCATCACTTTAGTTATCATCAAGCGGTCCAAAAATTTCATCAAACTTTCTTTCCAATTCGGCCTGTAGGTCAAAAGAATCTGTATCCACGTCCTCATCCGATTCATTTGAAAAGGATTTCGGTGCCCCTTCCTCCACATCAATTTTAAGTCTTATAGTTTCGACAAACTTTTTATGTCTTATATTCATAGCTGCAATTCCTCCTATTGCCTTCAAAAGGAAACAAGTATTATCCTTGATAAAATAAGTCTTCACTAAAAACATCATCCGATACGGGGAGCCCATGAATCAACGCCCACACACGAAGCGCTGTCTTATCAATGTCATCATTGATAAATATATGATCATACTTACTTAAGTGGCTCAATTCGTTATACGCAATGATCATTCGCCGCGAAATATCGTCTTTGCCGTCTCCTCTATGAAGCAGCCTGGCTTGTAATTTATTTGCATTGGCGCAAATAAATATAGTAATAATATCCACGTCTATCAGGCGCTCATCTGACAGGATCTGCTCCATACCGTTTCTGTCAATTTCCAGGATGACAGTTTCTCCTTTGCTAAGGGCATCAAGAACCGGCTCGCTTGGAGTTCCGTAACCATTTTCATCATAACAATTATATTCAAGATAATAGCCTTCATTTACTCGTTTTTGTTAATCTGTTATAGAGACGAAGTTATAGTTATCTTCCTTATTTCGCATTGTTCTTGAAGTATCTGACACGGAAAGCCAAATCTTTGATTGATCCTTAAAAACCAACTCATCAATTTCCATAAGCCGATGTATCACACTGCCTTTTCCAACGCCTGAGAAACCACTAATAATAACAATTTTTTTCTTCATTGTATTTCTTCCTTCTCACCACTTTTTCTCAATGATTTTTTCCAATCCATTTTCTTCATAACAATGAAAGACGATATCACCTCCAACCCACACAGACTCTTCATTAAAGATTACTTCATAATCTATAGACTTATATTGAGCTGGAATGACAACATCTCCGGTGCAATCAACAACACCGATCATGCCCTCACTATTAATTACGGTTGCAAACAATCCATAGTACACTTCTGAGATTTCACTAAACTCGTCGAACTCTTTAACAATTTTGATTTGCTCTACAGTATCAAGATCCAACTCTAACAAACAAGCCTTACCACCAATTATCGCACTACCATATATGGTAACAAGTGGCAATGGTTGAATTGAATCTGCGCCTTCAAGCACGAGATCACCATGCCTATCAATTATCCCCCAGGTTTTATCTTCTAGCTGAACTCTGGCAAAAAGGCCTTGATGTTCATATTCGAATCCATCTAGATATTCATCAGATATTCTTTCAAAGGAAGAATTAATATAATACACGCCTCCGGACTTTTCTCTAACCCGAGCCTTTCCATCAGACATTTCCGATGCTTCAACGAACAACGCTGAAGTCAATTCTTTCCCATCGGGTGCCAAGTATCCTAACATACCATTTGCATCCTCATACCGGCATGTTTCATCCCAGCACCATTTCAAATCGTCAGCATATACTTTACGATATGGACCAGCAATATTGTTACCGTCTGGATCCAGTAAAAATTCTCCTTCCGGTGAAACTTCCACTGAATACTGTTTCAAATAAGATCCAATAACCAGCCCATCCTTTTGTTCCGAATCGCCATTTAGATACTCATCAATTCTTGAATAATAATCCTCAACAGCATCCTCTGCATATGTACGCGCATCCTTCTCACACTGCTGCGAATAATATGAACAGAAGTCTTCATATCCATTCACATAGGCGCCAAACTCATCAACATAATGAACAGTATTCCTATAAACACGAAGCTTCTGAACTTCTTCAGAGGCTTCATTATAAGCGTCAACTAATCTATGTTGATAACTATGGTAGGCCTCATGGCAACACGAGTTCAAAACCTCGTCCACGGGATCGTTTTCCAAGTGTTCAAGATTGAGATAGATTGTGTGGGTGGCATCTGAATAACAGGCAAGCGTATATTCCGGTAAATTGGAAGCACCTACATTCAACTCGTTAGATATTCCTAGATAATGTGCCTCGATATTTGCCACACACTGAAGTACGTTGAGTTTTTCATTCGTACTAAGTGAGCACCATTCTTCTGCCTGTAATTTTAAAACCATATCAATATTATTGGAAATTGTTTGTTCTTCTGTTCCAATTCCAATATTAGCTTCGACATTAGGCTTAAAAAGAGTCATCCCAAAGGCACCTTGTAACAGAAGTGGCACCATAATCACCGCCATCGCAATAGAAAAAATGGTTCCTGTCGTAGAAGCCCATCTTTGAATTCTTTTCACAATAACGCGTTTTAAGCTTTTTCTACGATTAATTCTGCGTGTCATCACAAGAATTCCCAACAGGAAAGATATTACTGTCGAAATCACAAACACGATTGCGATTCTGCTCTGAAGCGTTTTCCAATATGCTCCAATAGTATAGAGACCATAAGGAAACATTAATGATACTAAAACACTCCAACCAGTCCTTTTCTTTCTAAAGAAATATCCAGAACAGACTACTATCGAAGCTAGTAGCATACTCCAAAGAACATACCTGGATGTTTCATATGTCAGGTTTGGAAGACAGCGGAAAAGAATATTTTTATACCAAATCATGCTTATCAAGCCCCAAAATACGCTTTCCGCAATATATTCAATTGGTTCCATAGTACTTCTGTCTTTCATGTACCCCACTCCTCTATACAGTATTTCTTTCCCTTTCTCTCGGCAGCTCTAATATTCCATCATCTTTCTTAATTCCTGCTTCTGGCGCTTTCGGTTATATGTTTTCTTCATCTCAAAAACCATAGTCGGTTTTATCCATACACCACCTTTATCAAGGACACTTTCACGTTCTACTCCCTGTCCCTTTTTAATGCTCTGCAGAGCCATATTCTTTACTTTCATAGTTATACCTCCCTCTTCATATCGGTAGTGTCAAAAACTACCTGTTTTTTTGTTCCAAAATTCAATAAAAACCTTGATTTTATGGGAGAATGCAAATAAAAAGAGCATTGACCTCCCTTTTTCTGGTATAATGT
>NZ_JBQHSE010000055.1:0-7741 GCF_052066395.1 Bariatricus sp. HCP28S3_A4
TTCTGGACAATTCCATTATATCAAAAGAGCGTTATTTATGCCCTTTTTATTGGCTGAAATATTGAATTTTCAAGGTACAGAACACCTTATCGGTGTGGGAAGTTTGAGTTACATATTTTTAAGAATGATAGGACTAAAATAAGGAGGATTGTGATGAAGAAAATCTATTTGCAAAAAATTATCCAGTATGGCACTGAGTGCTATATAGGTAAAATTGATCCAAGAAATCTTGTAAGAGTAGCGGAGAAAATTGAAATGAGCGCAGTACAAGATGCTCAAAGACCATTGAATGAGAAAAGGGTAAAGAGTATTGCCAACTACGTTGATGGAGATAAGGGGATATTGCCTAATACATTAACAATTGCTACAAAAGATCAGCGTTTTGAAGTTCATGAATGTGATGAAATGTCAGGTATTTATTATATTGAGTTCCCTGAAACAGATTCTGAATATTCAAAATATAATAGCGCAATTGATGTAATGGATGGACAGCACAGATTATATTCATTTAGGGACGATATTTGTACTTTACAGAATGCTACGCAGTATGAAATCGGATTTACTCTTTACATACTTCCTACTTTGGATGAAAGAAGGAGAATTTTCATTAGCTGTAATGAGAAGCAAGAAAAGGTTAGTGGAAATCTTTTAATGTGGTTTAGAAGTAAGCTTAATATGCTTTCAAATGATGAGAAGAAATATTATGGTTTGGTGACAAAACTTAGCAATGAATATCCTCTTGGTGGGCATATCATTATGAGCGCAGAAAAGATTAAGAATGGTGTAAAAGCCAGCGAAGTAATGAAAGCACTTGATAAAGCTAAAATTGAAAATATCTCAGTAGGAAATCAGAGATTATCAGATGATGATTTGTGTAAGCTTATATGTACTTACTTGTCAGCGTGGGAAAAGGTTGTCGGATTTACATTTACATCATCTATCCAGAAAGATGCTGGAGCAGCTGTGAAAATGGCGGGATTGAAATATATGCTTGTTCTGCTGCCAGAATTCTGGGCAAAGGCAATTTCTACTCAGACTAAGTTTGACAAAAAGTTTGCTGAGGATACAATAGCCAAATTTATAGCTTCTTTTGGAGTCACACAAGCAGAGTTTTTTACTTGTGATGATCATAAGTTGTATTTTAGAGAAAAGACAAATACTGATGCATTTGCTGAGGTTGGAAAAGTAAAACTGCAACAGATGGATAGTGGCAATTTCAATCCTTTAGGTTAGTTGGAGACAATATTTTATTGTGTCAGGCACCTAAAGTCTCAGGCACAGAGTATCCGTGCCAAAGATACAAAGATCGAAGTTCAACTGAGAAAAGCTCTTTGGCATAAAGGATACCGTTATAGAAAGAATTATAAAGGACTTCCTGGAAAACCTAACATAGTCCTTACCAAATACAAGATAGCTATTTTTTGTGATGGAGAGTTCTTCCATGGAAAAGAATGGGAGGCTCTTGAAGGTCGTTTGAAGAATGGTAAAAATGCAGAGTTTTGGATCGGTAAAATCAAACGGAACATGGAACGCGATGACGAAATCAATAAGAAGCTGAACTATTATGGCTGGACAGTTATTAGGTTCTGGGGTGATGATATTAAGAAAAATATTGATGAATGTGTTAGAACGATAGAAGAAACTATTTTTGACTTACAAACAGGTGATATTTCGTTGTCTGATACATTCGAATAGGATTTCCTTAAAAATGCACGACGCGAAATGGAGATAACATATGGAACTGACCAAAATAATCATTAATGATTACAGACAATTTTCTGATTTTGAAATTTGTCTTGAGTTAGAAAAGGACTTAACGATGATTGCTGGAGCAAATAACAGTGGTAAAACATCGTTGATTTCATTGATAAGAAAAATATTGAAAAATGAGACCTTAACATATAACTCGTTGGATGTACCTGCTTCCAGAAAGAAAGAATGGATATCAGAAGTATTAACGATATTCAAAAGTTTCTTTGCAGATTCAAATAATACTGTGGATATGGTTGAGGATAAAATAGTCAATCTCATACTGCCATTAGCTGGTATAGGCGGAAAAGAATTGAAAACTACAACGCTTCAGTTTATTGTCAGCTATAATCCACAGAACGACGATATAAAACTGTTTGCTGATTATATTATGGATTTAGATATGGATGAGCATTATTTCTATTTCTATGTAGATTTTCATATTCGACGTAATATGTTCTTAACCTATCTAATAGATAACTATGAGAAACTTAAAGTCAGATTTACAAGTCAGTCCGATGATCAATTGAAATTCAATTCATTAATGGATTGGTTAGTTGACATGTATGTGAAATCCTTAGAATGTAAATGCTACTTTTGCAATAAGGGGTTTGACATAAAGTGTCCGATGAATGATTTAGGAGCTCTCAGAAAATTATTCAACATTTCATTTATTCAGGCAAATAGGCCAATTGACGATAATGAAACGGATCATGCACATGGTTTAAACCACCAAATGATGAAAATGGTAAAAAATGAGCCATCATGGAAGGCATTGGTGACAGCACTTCCAGAGACAATACTTGATCGGAATCAGATTAATGATGTTAAAAATAAGGTTCAAACAACATCATTAGATACTTTACAGGATTCTATTCTTGCTCTTGAAAATACAAGTGGTGGACAACCGAGTAAGATCATGCTTGATTTAAATATCACAGATGAAAATGTACATTCGTTTATCGAAAGTACTATTTCTACTTCATATGAAGTAGGTGGACTACATCTGGGAGAAGCATCTCAAGGATTGGGATACAGTAACATGATCTATATGCATCTGCAATTAAAGGAATATGAGAAAGAACACTATGATCCTTTAAAGGTTAATCTATTTATAATTGAAGAACCAGAATCTCATATGCATCCACAGATGCAACAGGTGTTTGTGAAGTATCTGCTCACTATGTATAAAGACCAACCATTCCAAGGAATTGTAACAACACACTCTAATGAAATGGTTAGGATATCAGGACTTAATCACTTGCGTGTTATCAGAAAAACAGGTCCATTATCTAGTTCTTTGTATGATTTATCTACTATACTGTCTGAACAAGACGGAGACGAAGAATTAAATAATTTTTTTGATTGGTTTTTTGAGATAGGATACTCAGAAGTAGTTTTCGCAGATAAAGTGATTTTTTATGAAGGTGATACCGAAAGGTTATTCATCAGAAAGCTACTGTCTTTGGATAAATACAAAAAATTAGGCCAACAGTATATAGCGTATGTTCAAGTTGGTGGTGCGTATGCCCATAATTATCAAAAACTGATTAACTTGCTCGGAATCAAATCATTAATTATTACTGATATTGATTATGCTAAAGGATGCAAGAACTTATCAGCTGCAAAAAAATCTACCAGTACAAATGCTGCATTAAAACATTTTTATAAGCTCTCAACTGGGAACTCTCATTCACCTAAAATATCTGATCTATATGATTGGAAAAAAACAGGTGGTAATATCATCAGCGATTTAATATACGTAGCTTTTCAAACCAGTGATGATGCTTATGCTAGAACACTTGAAGAAGCAATGCTTGGCAAGTACTTTTCAATTAGTATAGCCACAAAAAAGAAACGTAGTGAATGGAAAAACATGAGGACTTTATCAGAACTCGATTTTTCTATACCAAATAACAGGAAACAAGGTGTAGAGTCTAATTTTACATTACGCGATATTTTGGCCTCGACATCAAACGGAAAAACAGATTTTATGTATTCTGTAATATTAAAAGGCCTTACTGAATCTATGGAACCAAAATACATTAGTGAGGGATTGAAATGGCTGATGGAATCTTAGATAATCTTCATTTGGTTAATGCTCCGGCAGGAAGCGGAAAAACTACTACTATACGAAGGATGGTCTCAGACTATCTTAGGAAAAAACCTGAGAATAATATTGTGTGCATCACCTATACGAATAGAGCTGCCGACGAATTAAAAAAAGGTATCGATAACCCTCAAGTATTTATCGGTACAATCCATTCTTTCTTAAACCATTTTTTATCACCCTTCTTTTCCATGAAAGAGGTGATTGATTTGTATTTCGAAGTGTATGAGTCTGTGATTTCTGAACGCATAGCAAACATATCACAGAAGAGCAATATCATTGCAAGCAATAATCGTTACATAGAAAAATTTGGGGAATTAACATTAGCTACAGTCAAATTAAACCTTGACAAAATATCATACGGAGAAACCCCATTCACCTCATATTATTACGGGATGCTTTCACATGATGATTTAATTAGTTTTTCAAGGTTGATGTTCGATCGTTTCCCTATAATAAGACGAAAATTAACTGACAAATATCAGTTAGCATTTATCGATGAATATCAAGATACTGCTTCATCCGTATTACAGATCTTTTTTGATGCATATGTAATGAAATCAGATTGTGCGTTATATTTGCTAGGCGATAGGATGCAGAGAATCTATGATACGTACGATGGTAACTTTGAAGAGAACTTCGCACAGATGAATAGTGACTTTAAATTGAGAGTTAATCACCGTTCGGCCAGGGCAATTATAGATATCCTAAATCGATTGTATAATGATGAAGAATATAATCAATTCCCAGAACCGACAGAGCGCTTTCATCCAGACTACCCTCCAGAGGTTATTATTACGACAGATGTGAATGCCTCGATTAAGAAAAAAATTGAGGCTTATCCAGATGCACTAATACTTCGATTGTTGAATAAAGATAGATTTTATGGTGCCTCTGCAATTGGGTTATTTAATGCTGTTTCTACGATTGAAAAGTATGGGTATGGAAAGAAGTATTCTGTTCTTGATGTAATGACTACACATGATAACACCAATCCAGATACACTATTTTCGTTGCTCTTCGTATTAAATACTTTGTATCAGTATTATATACAGTCTGAAATTGGTAGTATTGTTTCGTTTGTAAGAAACAACAAGTCTTATTTAAAAACAGAGTGGTGCATACTAAAGCAACATTCAGATAAAGAGACTGTACGTTCTTATTTAGACATTTTAAAAGCTCAACTTGAAACCGAACAAACTATTCGGTCTGTGCTCGTGAATCTTAATAATGCAAATATTCTTAATGAATCATACATTGAAGATGTTTTGTCTGATGTTATCTATGATGAGGTTTTGGAAATATCTATAGCTGAATTCAATGCTCTGGTCGATTATCTTAGTAATCCGCATGTATCTACGCAACATGGTGTAAAAGGCGAAAGCCATGATACGGTTGTTTTTGTTGCCGAAGATAGTAATAGTACTCCAGCTGTGAATATGTATAAATTTTATGAACTTTGGTCTACAAAAGACATCAAAGTTGATGATTTCGAAACTTTTGGATTTGCTTACAAGCGTCTTTTTGATAGTGTGATCGTACAGACGAAGAAGACGATGAGCGAAATGAAAAAGCCAGATTACGATAATAATGCAGATTTTATCAATGCAGCAATTAGGGAATTCAGTCAGAGTTATGCAGATAATATTTACTATAACGCCCTCCTGAAAAATGATTTTGACACATTCTTAACAAGAAGCAATATGTCCAATTTGAAAAAATGCTTGAGTTCCAATAAAGTACTAAAAGTAATTATTGCGTATAAATTATTTTATGTGGGTTGTTCTAGATCTAGAAGAAACTTAAGTGTTATTATTGATCAGACAAAAATATCTTCATTTGAACAACCGCTAAGAGAAAAACTTACGACAATAGGCTTTAATGTACGAGAAGAAAATATATAAGCAAGGCTGAAAGGGAAAATGACAAACAAAGAATATTACGACATAGTTAAAAAGAAAATTGAATTGCTAGATCTATATAGAAAAGTTTATTGTGTCAGGCACCTAAAGTCTCATATGCTTAAGAACAGGGCATATGTTGGTAATCTGGTGCAGGGAACCTTTGAATGCCAGAAAATCAGGAGCGATAAGCGGGTAACGGATTCGGAGAAGTGGATTATTACAGAAAATCATCATGAGCCGATTGTGGACAGGAAAATCTTTGATAAGGTACAGGCAAAATTTGGAAAGCGGATGCATTTCTGGAAGAAAAGAAATCAGCATATACTGGCTGGCAGATTGAAGTGAGGATGCTGCGGAAGGAATCTGAGACATAATGTTTCTGGGCATCATTACTACTAGTGGCCGGGATTGAATGTTTATCAGCTTGATGGATGTGTGAAACGTATAGAGGATTTTTATCTGGAAGAGGTTATTTTGTTCCAGCTTCAGCAGCATATTATGGAGCTGGGAGAGTCTGACCGGCTCATGCAGGAAGATAAGGAAAAGGCTGTTGAAGCGGTGGAGGTGTTAAAGAAAGAGTGCAGGGCTGCTGAAAAGGCTGTCGAGAATGCAAAGAAAAAGAGTGTATATACCGACCAGACAGAGCACACTGCACGGAGTTTCAGTGCATCCCTTCCGCTAGTTCAGTGCATGCTTTCCGGAAAGCAGAGCAATCCTTTGATCTGCTTGATTATGAAAGGTCATATCTCAAAAACTGTGTCAATGGAGCATTTATGCCGCCACAGGCCATGCCATTGACTCGGATTTTGAGATATGAAACACATATTGTCGTCGTGCTCTGTTCGCCGGAACGAATGCACTCCTTGACCGTGCAGTATGCACTGTATTATCGGTATTTACAAAGAGAATGGCAGAATTTGAAGCTTATGCTCTGGGGAAAAAGGAAAGCTATGATTTATCAACGGATCAGCTGGAACTGCTCAGGAAGAAGTATGAGGGACTTAGGGAACAGCTTTCGTTAGCTGAGGATAAGGTCATGGAGTTTAGTCGTGTGAAAGTATATGAGAGTTTTGCAGTGATGAAACTCACACCGGAACTGATGGATGAATATATTGAGAGTATTAAGATTCATCCAGGCAATGATGTCAGGGTAATATGGAAGTAAATATTGATTTATGGGGGCTTGCTGCTTAGGTGGTGAGCCTCTTTTTTGATTGAAAAAATGTCATAAATGATATACTATAAATTATACGAAAAAGATAACTGATAAATTCGATAGAGGGGTGTATTTATGGTCAAAAACAATATCGAAGTAGATGTAAAGGTAAAGTGTATAGAACAGGGAAAGACACAGGTGATGCTGGCAGAAGAAATTGACACCACGAAGGCCTATGTCAATCGCGTGATAAAGAAGCAGGACGGTGTGGTCAATAAGACTTTTGTGCAGATGATGGAAGCACTGGGGTATGATATTGAACTAACATATGTGAAGAAAATTGAGGAATAATTCGCGAAAATTACAAGTCTTGTAGAAGAAAAACATGGAAGAAGGAGAAAAGTGACAGTGGCTAAGAAAAAAGAAGAACTTAAAATACCAGCAAAGTCAATTGATTATATAGAGATTGTGGATGAGATGAGTGAGGCAGCGTTTTCATTCTGTGTATCATATCTGTACCCGTTGTACAATTACAGGGTACTTAAAGAAACAGATATCAGAAGAATTGATTTAAAAGAAAACCTTATGCGGATTAGTTCATTGATTCCAAATGAACTAAACAAAATGGGTGTGCTTAATTATTACCTTTTTGAATTGAACCTATATTTTGAGAATACATTGACTTGTAAAACGGGATCTAGAGCGGAAATGTGAAGTGCTATACTAACGTTGTAATAGTAGTGGCTAATAAGATATAATCAATCTATCAAAGAAAGAAGGAATTATTATGCCACAGACTTACACTCCAGAATTTAGAAAAAA
>NZ_JBQHSE010000056.1:0-7129 GCF_052066395.1 Bariatricus sp. HCP28S3_A4
AAATGGTAGGATAGGAAAGAAATGGATGGAGAGATAAAACTTTGTATGTGGTTTTGAAGGTACATAAAAAGAGATAGCTGCAGACTTTGGTGACAAGGTTTGCAGTTTTTTCGTATATTATTATTTAAAATAAGGAAGGAGAGGAAAATGGGTTTTTTAAGTCAGTTTTTGAAATATAAAAGCATTTGTATTCAGTGCCATAACAATCCGGATCCAGATGCGCTGGCATCTGCTTTAGGTTTGTATACATTTTTTACTGACCATGGAATAGACACTAGAATTGTGTATGGCGGCAGACAAAGTATAAAAAAGAAAAATTTACTTTATATGATGGAAGTATGCGGGATTCTGGCAGAACATATTGTAGAACTTCCAAAGACAGAACTTCTGATGATGGTTGATGCGCAATATGGTCAGGGGAATGCTCAGATATTTGAGGCTTCAGAAATTGCAGCCGTAGATCACCATACACTTTATATGGAAAAAACAGATAAAACATTTATAGATAATACATATCAAAGCTGTTCGACGATAGTATGGGAATTGTTGAAAGAGGAAGGCTATTCTGTTAAAGATAACAGAAAATTACGCATTGCATTTCTTTATGGATTGTATACAGATACTTCTTCTTATGTAGATCTTTATAAAGAGAAGGATTGTGCTATGCGTTCGGAATTACGCGATGACTATCCGGAACTGGAACGTTTGAAAAAGTCGTGTATGACAGTTGGGGATTTAATGATTGCCGGTGATGCTTTGAATAATTGTTATTTTAATACAGAAAGAAGGTATCTGATCATTTCTGCTATGCACTGTGAACAATCTATTCTTGGAATCATTGGTGACATGGCGATTATGGTTGATGCCGCCAAAGTATCCGTTTCATTTACCGATGTGGACAATGGATATCAGATTTCGGTTCGAAGCTGTGACTGGGATTATCCGGCAAATATTGTAGCAGAAAAATTGTGTAAAAACATCGGTAATGGCGGCGGTCATAAAGATAAAGCCGGAGGAAATATTTCAAAAGAATTGATGAATGAGAAATATGGTCAACAGGAAATCACAGATGTGATTATACAGAGAATGAATGAGATCATGTAAGAAAATAATTTTATACACGGTTAAAGAATTAAGATGATAAAAGCATTGGAATATTTGGAACAGGAAAGGATAAAGTTAGAATGAGACAGGCATTATTTTTTGACATTGATGGAACCATTCTAAGCGAGATAACAAAAGAGATACCGCAAAGCACCTTCCGTGCATTATCAAAGGCGAAGGAAAATGGTCATTTGTTGTTTATAAATACCGGGCGAACAAGGTGCACACTTCCGATTAAGATTACAGAGATGCCTTTCGATGGCTTTTTGTGCGGCTGTGGCATTTTTCTTACATATGGAGATGAAATTTTTTATAAAAAGAATTTACCGTCAGCACGGGCAGACGCGATTGCAAAAATGGCGGGAGAGTGCCGGATCGATGGTGTGTTTGAAGGTGTTGAAGATGTTTATTTTTCAAAATTTGCATCAAGATTTGAAGATATAGAAGCTCTGAGAACAAAGATGAAGAAAAGGGGACTGGGGCAAAAACGTTATCTTGAAGAGGGTGGATGTGCATATGACAAGATGTATGTCATGACCGACAACAAAAGTGATAAAGAAAGCTTTTTTCATTTCATAGAAAGAGATTTGGATATAATTGACCGGGAGAATGGAGCATACGAGTGTGTACCGAAAGGCTGCTCGAAAGCAACAGCGATCCAGATGGTTCTGGATAAATTCCATTTGTCCAGAGAGCAGTCATATGTATTTGGGGACAGTGAAAATGATCTTGCAATGTTCCGGTATGCGGGGCATGCCATTGCAATGGAAAAACATAGTACGGCATTGGATCCCTATACAGAATTTGTCACGAAGGCTGTGGAAGAAGATGGGATTGACTATGCGATGAAGAAATTCAGATTGATATAGCAGTGTTAAGTGTAAAATGGAAAAACTGGAAAGAGGGGAACAAGGATGTTTCAGAAGAAGGTTGCGGTTATAACGGGCGGCGCGCATGGCATCGGAAAAGTGATTGCTGAAGAATTTCAAAAAGAAGGTGCGATTGTCCGGATCATCGATATTGCAGAAGGGAATCATTATGTCGGCGATATTGGTAAGAAAGAAGTTCTTGAAGATTTTGCCGATAAGGTCATAAAAGAAAATGGGCATATTGATTTCCTGATCAATAATGCGTTGCCATTGATGAAAGGAATCAATACATGTTCTTATGAAGAATTCGAATATGCGCTTGCTGTAGGAATTACGGCACCGTTTTATCTTACAAAATTATTTCAGCCTTATTTTGCAGACGGTGCTTCGATTATAAATATTTCATCTTCGCGGGACCGGATGAGTCAACCGCAGACTGAGAGCTATACGGCGGCAAAAGGGGGAATTGCTGCACTTACTCATGCACTGGCAGTCAGTATGGCAGGAAAAGTAAGAGTAAATTCCATCTCGCCTGGATGGATCGATACTGAATATACAGTATACGAAGGACCGGACGCATATCAACAGCCGGCCGGCAGAGTTGGAAATCCTAAGGATATCGCAAATATGGTTCTTTATCTGTGTTCGGATAAAGCAGGATTCATAACAGGGGAGAATATCTGCATTGACGGAGGTATGACGAGGCAGATGATTTATCATGGAGACTTTGGGTGGAAATTGGATAATTAAACTAGAGGTTCATTGTAATGCAATTAAAAAAACGTTATACTAAGGAAAAGACTTGGTATATGCCCATTATCAGGCAGCTTCGTATTTGAAGGAAAATCAGTGATTGAGAGAAAAAGAAAATTGTGCTACAATGAGCCTTATATAAAAACGACAGAACAATCTTAGGAGGCACAGAAAATGAAAGATCATATTTCAAGAGAAGATGCATTTGAGTTACTGAAAAAATACAACAAGGATTCATTTCATATACAGCATGCACTTACGGTAGAGGGAGTTATGAAGTGGTATGCCGATGAACTTGGATATGGAGAAGATGCCGAATACTGGGGAATTGTTGGGCTTCTGCATGATATTGATTTTGAGTTGTATCCGGATCAGCACTGTATCAAAGCACCGGAACTATTAAGAGAAGGCGGCGTGCAGGACGATATTATTCATGCAGTGTGCAGTCATGGGTATGGTATTACAGTTGACATAAAACCGGAGCATGAGATGGAAAAGGTTCTCTTTGCTGCGGATGAACTTACGGGATTGATCTGGGCGGCAGCATTGATGCGGCCGTCAAAGAGTGTGCAGGATATGGAAGTGAAATCGGTTAAGAAGAAATTCAAAAGTGCGAATTTTGCGGCAGGATGTTCCAGAGAAGTGATTCGGCAGGGAGCAGATATGCTGGGATGGGAGCTGGCGGATCTGATTGAGAAGACGATTCTGGCAATGCGTTCTTGCGAGACTTCTGTTGCAGAAGCTATGAATGCTTTGGAAGAATCAGAATCATAATATAAACGTTTGCGAAGAGGGGATAGATAAGCAGATGAAAAAAACGGATAAAAATGCCACGGATCAGATTGGTTATTATTTCCGGAAAGAAAAATGGCTTCTCCTGACTGTGACGATAACAGGTATTTTATATAATGTTGGAATGGTCGCAGGTCCCTGGTTCGAAGGACAGATGGTGCAGTATTTGTGTGATATCATCGGCGGCAAGAAAAGGCCGTCGGCAATGGTCAGCCTGGTGGTATGCTATGTGCTGACCATTTTTTTTGTACAGTTTATGCGATATCTTAAGCGGCTTTATGTTAGAAAATTTGCAAACAACATCAGCAAGAATATGAAAATGATATTATATCGGAATTTGTTGTATCAGAAGAACATAGAGAAGGAAGATGCGGGCATGATGATGACGAAGATCATCGCTGACGCGGATGCATGTGTGGAAGGAATGCGCAAATTTACGACGGAGATATTCGACACGGGAATCGTGATGATTGCATATTTTGTTATGCTGCTTTCCTATGACTGGAGACTTACGATCCTTTCCATGCTGTTTCCGCCGATTGCTTATATTCTCGCGGAACGACTAAAAGTAATTGTGACAAGAAATGTGCAACTCAGTAGAGAAAGCAGCGGGAGACTGAATGCCTCTACTCTGGAGCGAATCACCAATGCGCTGACATACCGAATCTATGGTCAGGAAAAGAATCGGAATGTAGAATATGAACTGTATCTTGAGGATTACGAAAAAAAGGCCGTTCGGGCGAATTTGTGGGAAAATGCGATGCAGCCGGTTTATCAGGTGATTTCGATGATTGGAACCGTGATGATCATATGGTTTGGAGGCAGAAATGTGCTCGGAACAGGATGGTTAGTCTGGAATATTGCTGCATTTTCTACTTTCTTTGCATGCTATAGGAAATTGGCTGTCAAATCCTCCAAGGCGGCAAAGCTATTTAATGCTGTACAGAAAGCACAGGTATCATGGAAACGTATTAAGCCATATTTGAAAGAGACTCAGGAAGAAAAATGCATAGAACATACGCAGGCCGCTCTGCTTGAAGTATCAGGGCTTACGTTTGCCTGGCCAGACCAAAATCCATTATTTACGAATGTTACTTTTAAAGGAAAGCCGGGACAGATTCTGGGAATTACAGGTGAAGTGGCATGTGGCAAATCAACACTTGGCAGAATCTTTACCGGAGAGCTGCCTTATGATGGAAAGATTGCTATGGGAAATATTTCGTTTGACGGAAAGGAAGGATACATAAGTGGAGTGGGGTATCTGGGACATCAGCCGGAGCTGTTTGACGGTACGATAGAAGAAAATATCTGTATGGGAAAGCCGGGAGATGTAGAAGAGGTGTTGCACGCGGTTTGTATGGATCGGGAAGTAGCGCTTTTGCCCGAGAAGACCCATACCCGGATCGGCAGCGGTGGCGTTCGGCTTTCAGGAGGACAGCAGGCCAGAATTGCACTTGCCCGAACCCTGTATCACAAAAAGCCACTTATGATTTTAGATGATCCGTTTTCGGCTGTGGATATGGAGACGGAAAAACAAATCTATGAAAATCTGCGTTTGTGGGGAAAAGATAGTATCATTCTGCTGATTTCACATCGTTTGGGACTGTTCCCTAAGTTTGATCAGGTGTTATGGCTTGAAAATGGAAAGGTTTATGTTGCCAGTCATGACAGACTTATGCAGGAAAAAGAACATTATCGTCTTCTGTACGAGGAACAGGAGAGAGGAGGCAATGCGTATGCAGAGTAAAAGGTCTGTGATGCATGTAATAAGCGAAACGATTTATAATAATAAATGGCTTAGTTTCACATTAGTATTGGCGATCGCAGGAACGATCGGAGCCGCGCTGCTTCCGCCGTTGGTTCTGGAACAGATTGTAAATCGTCTGGCAGAGCATGACAATGTGGGATTATCGATTGCTATAGGATATTTTTCTCTCATTGCTGTATTCGGCTTTCTGGAGGCTTTTAAAGAAAGTTTGATTACTGTCTTTGGACAGAGAGTAACACATAGGATCCGTTCTGCTATGAGTAAAAAACTTCTTCGTCTGCCGGCTTCTTATTATATCGAAAAAGAACCGGGAGTGACTGCTTCGCGTTTTGTAAATGATGTTAATACAGTGGAAAGCTTATTTACATCGGGAGTGATCAGCATGGCATCGGATGTATGTAAGCTTGTCAGTATCGTTCTGATCATATTTTCTAGAAGCAAAGGACTGGGGATCATACTTGTCATAGCAACTCCGTATTTATTCTGGATGACTCGTATTTTCCAAAAAAGAATGTTGAATGCACAGATGGAAAGCCGTGTGGCTGTAGGAAGAACAAATCAGTTGATACCGGAAACTATGAAAAACATGCGCACGATACGGGTTCTTCACCGACAAAAATTCATGCAGCAGCGCTATGGAGATACGATTGAACAGGGATTTCGCGCGCAGGAACGATCCAATTTTTATGATGCTATTTATTCGCCGATTATCGTTTCTATTAGTGCATTGATCATCGGGATTATGATGGGAGCTTCCGGACAGGCGGGGGCAATACGGGAGTTTTTCGGAATGTCTGCCGGTACAGCCGCAGCACTGATTGCCTATGTAGGGAATTTCTTTGATCCGCTTGAAAATATAGGCATGGAAATTCAGAATATACAATCAGCAGCTGCTGGGGTACGACGAATCAATGAATTTTTTGAAGAAAAAGAAGAAAGTTGCGTTTCGAAATGTGACAGTGAAAATGTAGATGAGAATAAAAAATCAGCTGTCAATTTTTCAGGAGTATGCTTCCGCTATGGTGCAGATCAGCAGGAAATTCTGCATGATTTCAATATGACGATTGAAGAAGGAGAAAATGTTATCCTTACAGGTCGTACCGGTGTAGGGAAAAGCACATTGGTTAAATTGATTTCAGGACTATATCGACCTGACAAAGGGCGAATTACGATATTTGGGATGGAACCATGTTCGATTCCGGAAGAAAAGAGGCGATATTGGTTTGGTTATGTTGAACAACAATTCAGGATGATTCCGGGAACAGTTGCCGATCAGATTTCCCTGAAAGATCCTGATGTTTCCGAAAGTCAGATTGAAAATGCACTTGAAACGGTTGGCATATTGGATACTGTGCGCAATCTTCCAGATAGGATGGAAACCCAGTGTGATGAAAAGTTGTTTTCACAAGGGCAGTTTCAGCTGTTGTCTATTGCGCGAGCAATTGTTTTGAATCCTAAAATTCTTCTTTTAGATGAAATTACGGCTAATCTGGATTCGGGAACGGAAGAACAGATTATGAATGCATTAAAAAACGTCTCCCATAATCGGACAGTGATTTCGATATCACATCGTTTGTATAATAAAAGCAGAGAAAGAGAAATAGTAATCGGATAGAAGAATTAATATATCTAAATATTCTGAATTGAATGAAAAATAAAAACAGTATTGACAATTTCAAAATGAAGTGGTAGCATATGACTCGTTGACCGGACAAAGCTCAGAAATTAGACTCCGGGCAGCGGGTCATAACTGATTTCCGAAAGGGCTGAGACAGAGGCCAGGGGGCGGCATGCAGAAGTCTGATAAGAAAAAAGTTGTTGACAAACGTCGAAAGATGTGATA
>NZ_JBQHSE010000057.1:0-6680 GCF_052066395.1 Bariatricus sp. HCP28S3_A4
GTTATAAGGGAATCATACACCAAAAATAAAATCCAAACCTTTTCAGATGCTATTTATTGCATTTCCTGCATCATCTGCAAAAGGTTTGGATTTTATTTAAGTTTGGATATCGGAGATCGTGCACCCGAATCTTTTTAACTCCTGACTTCTTACACCCCCGCAGCATTTCATGGTTCAGAAAACTTTTGGTGTAAGGAAACAGTCTGTCATCTGGCTGGATCTCATAGCACTTATCCATATACTCTTTCAGACAGTTGGCAAGGGTCTGTGGAATGGTAACAACCCGGTTGCTTTTTGGCGTCTTTGGCGGCCAGATTACATCCCTGCCGTTGATACGCTGAAAGGTCTTATTAATCGTGATTGTATGGCCTATCAGATCCACATCTGCAGGCGTTAATGCACATAACTCTCCTACACGCATTCCGGTATAATACAGAGTCATAAATGCGGTATAGGAGGCTGGTTTATCCTGTACTGCCACTATAAACTGCTCAAACTCTGCTTTTGTCCAGAAGTTCATTTCTTCCGCATGACTTTTTCCCATACTTCCGGCTTTGGTGCATGGATTCTCATGCAGGTCATAATACTTCACTGCATAATTGAACATAGCCGTCAGCTGGTTGTTGATCGCTTTTAAATAAGTCTGGGAGTAAGGTTTTCCATTTTCATCCCGATAGGCAGTTAAGCTGTTCTGCCATTTGCGGATATCTTTCGGCGTAATCTCGTTGATAGGGATCTTTCCGAATACCGGAAGAATCTTTTTGTCCACCATATAATGCTTACTGATGATGGTAGACTCTTTCAGCCGGTGGCTCATATCTTCAAAATACAGTTCTACGAAATCCTGAAACAGCATTCCCATATCGGCTGTTGCTTTGTTCAGAAAATCCCGTTCCCATTCTAAAGCTTCTTTTTTGGTTGCAAACCCACGTTTCTTTTTATGGATGATTTTTCCGGTGCAATCCTTGACACGGATCTGGGACATCCATTTTCCTGAAGTATCCTTTGTTACTGACAAATCTGATCATTCCTTTCTTAGAGTTATGAAAACCCTATTTTGGGAGATTATTCGCCAGAAAGCAGAGCAGCTCTTCTTTTTATACGCTCGTCCTCATCAAGATCTTCTAAGTCAGACATTTCTACACCCTGCGAAGCATAATAAGCCAGTGTCTTATCTTTCCACGCCTCATAGGCAGATTTTGACATGCCGTATTCTTTGAAAGATTCTCGATTGTTTTCCCATTCTTCCAGGAAAAGACATATATCCGCATTCAGATCGGCTGCTTTATCTTTTCCGTCAAAGGTAATGGAACACTGCCAGCCGTCATGGTGAGGCGGTCTTTTTGTCTCAATAGAAAAATGAAGTCCTGTTATTTTCTCAATCTGAAACAGGCATTCCATTACATCTGAAAGGCTGTCGAATTTAAAGTCGCCGGTCTGGTGCCCCAGAAGATAGGTGGAAGTAGTATCCAGTACTTTAGCAAGTTCATTGACCATAGCAATAGATACTTCAATTTCTCCGCTTTCGTATTTCTGAATGGTGCGGAGTGACTTCCCCAAAAGATCTGCTAACTCTTTCTGGTTATAACCTCGTTTTTTTCGGAGAGATTTAATCCGTTCTCCAATCGTTGAAATTTCCATATCGTTCATTATTTATTCACCTCATGGATAATATAACATGAAATAAAACGAATTGCAAGTGCGTATTATTTAAAATATAAGTTGACAAATCTGAATATTAGACGTATGATATAAATGCGAACTAAAAGTGCATATACGAGACGTGTATAGTGATTTTATGTGAATGTTAGGCGTATCTTTATTGCACGGAACAATAGATATCAATCAAAGGAGGGAACAAGATGCAGATTAAGGTTTCTTATATTACTGCAAACGAGATTATGGAGATTCTCGGAATTGGCAGAAGTAAGGCATATGACATTGTAAGGGAAATGAACCAGGAACTGGAAAATGCCGGATATAACGTAATCAAGGGAAAAGTTCCGGTCAGATACTTTCAGAAAAAATATTATGGATGTGAGATGAACGTAGAATGAGTATTTTTCAAAGTGTTAAGGAATCTGTGACTGCCAGGCAGGCTGCCGAGCAGTATGGGTTGAAAGTAAACAGAAACGGAATGGTGTGCTGTCCTTTTCATAAGGACAGGCATCCCAGCATGAAAGTGGAAAAAGGATTCTACTGTTTTGCCTGCGGTGCAAAGGGAGATGTAATCACGTTTACGGGCAAATTATTTGGAATGTCTCCTTATGAGGCGGCAAAAAAGCTGATCACTGATTTTAATCTTCCAATCCCATTGAAGGAGCAAAAGTCTGTTCAGAACAAATCCCGGGACAGAGAAGGTAAAAAGGTACAAAGTCGGTATCATTTTTCGGTAAAAAGTAAGGTTAGAACCTGGAAAAATCATGCCGTAAAGGTTTTGACGGACTATCTGTCGTGGATTCGGTTCTGGAAACAGTTTTACGGATCCGGGCCGGAGCCTTTTGAGCAGGAATGCTTTGGGGAGGCACTGGATAATGAGAGGAAGATCAATGATTATCTGGATATCCTTTTGACCGGTGACGGAGAGGAAATAGCGGAATTTTTCATTTATAAACGGAAGGAGGTGAAGAAGATTGAGCAGCGAATGGAAGAATATCAGCGAGGAGTCCTGGAAGAAATTAGAGAATATTGTAGAGCAGGAAATGCTGACACCGAAAGAAATCCGGGACAATCTGGAAGTAACGGAGAAAGGCCGGATCCGGCAGTCTATCCAGAATTGCAAATACGTGTTGGAACATGATCCATGTCTGCGGGGAGCTGTCTGCAGGAATGAGATGACCTGTCAGATTGATATTAAGAAAAAAGTGCCCTGGAAGAGACGGGGCGTACAGATGACGGATACGGATATGAACAACCTGTCTCTCTATCTGGAAAAAAATTACGGACTAACCAGTGATCGGGTGATCGCAAAAGCGATAGATATTGTAGCCAACGATAACAGTTTCCATCCGATCATTGATCTGCTGGAAAGTCTGAAGTGGGACGGCAGACCCCGTATTGCAGGGATGCTGACTCATTTCTTCGGGGCGGAAAATCCAGAATATTCAGGAGCGGTTATGAAGATGCACATGCTGGCAGCCATAAGCCGCCTGTATGAACCCGGAAAGAAGTACGATATCATGCTCTGTCTGGTTGGCGGTCAGGGAACAGGAAAATCTACTTTTTTCAAATATCTGGCAATTCAGGATGAATGGTTCACGGATGATGTGAAACGGCTGGATGACAAGAAAGTTTACGAATATCTGCAGGGGCACTGGATTGTGGAAATGTCGGAAATGAACGCAGTAGCGAATGCCAAAAGCATTGAGGAGACCAAATCTTTCCTGAGCAGACAGAAGGACACTTACCGGATTCCCTACGAAAGAAGAGCGGAAGACAGATACCGTCAATGCGTGTTTTGCGGTACTTCAAACGACCTTGCTTTCCTGCCCTTTGACCGGACGGGCAATCGACGGTTTGGACCGGTAAAGGTCTGTCCGGAGAAAGCAGAGACTACGATATATCGGGATGAAAAAGGCTCCAGAGGATATATCATACAGGCGTGGGCAGAGGCAATGGAAATCTACCGAAGCGGGGAATTTCTCCTGACCTTCTCTCCGGATATGGAAGACTATGTGAAATCTCTGCAGAAGGACTTTATGCCGGAAGATACACAGACCGGGATGATCCAGGCTTTCCTGGACAACTACGAAGAGGATTATGTCTGCTCCACCATCATCTATCAGGAAGTGTTTCATCAGGAAGGTATTGTCCCTAAATGGCAGTCCAAAGAGATCGGGGATCTGATGGACAATGAGATTATCGGATGGGAAAAACACGGGACTCATCGGTTCCCGGGAGGGCTTGGGATCCAGCGATCATGGAAACGAATTCGATCTCAAAAGGACAAGGACGGATTTGTAAAAATCAGTGAAGATACAGAACTGATCTTTGAATAAAAGATAACTTTTAAAATGTTTTGAGTTTTGTTTACAGGACTTTGTTTACAAAAAATGTAAACAAGAAAGTGTAAACAGGAAGAAAAAACTTTGAAAGTTAAAAACAAAAGAATGAAATAAGGCCCGGATACGGGCAGAAAGAAAAAGGAGGATACGCCAGAAATTAAGCCCTCGGCGATTGAGAGCGAAATACACCCATCACACAGACCTGACGGTCTATGCTCTGTGTATTTCGCGACTGCGTCGAGCTCTTCCCCTTAGGAAACTGCCTTTGGCGCTTCCTAAAGGGCTCCTCCGGAAGGCCCTGCGGGGCTGATCAGCGCTGTAAACAGCGGGCTGATCTGACGTACCACCGCCGGAAAGGAGATCTATGGCAAATGGAAAGAATTGTTTTATCCAGACGGTCAAACTGCCACACGTCAGGGGCAGGGTACGTTATATCTCGGATCCGAAGAGACAGGAAAACCTGTATGCCACCTACAGTAATGTGGATCCGAAGTTCTGGCGATACCTGTCGAAAGAAAATCAGGCAGACTTTATCAGGAGCGGAACAAAAGGAAAATGCATCGAAGCCAGAGAACTGATCATCATGTTGCCGCCCAGCCTGATCGGATATGATCATGATATATTGCTGAAATATTTCACGGCGAAGTTTGTGGATAAATATGATGTGGCAGTGGCAAGCGCTCTTCATCATAATAAGAGGAAAACGAACCTTCATATCCATCTGATCTTTTCGGAAAGACAGGCATTCGAAATGCCGGAAGAGAAGATCGCTTCGAGAAATATGTTTTACGATGAAAACGGGAAACATGTCCGGACGAAGAAAGAGATACTGGATGAGAGTGGAGAAATCCGCCCCGGATGTAAGATCGTTAAAAAAGGGGAAGTCTATGAAAAACATTATTTTAAGCCGAAAAATCCAGAGTTCAAGTCGAAGAAATTTACAGAGGATATGAAATATTTTTATACGGAGATCATCAATGATCTAGTAAAGGATCCGGCAGAGAAACTGAAGGTGTTTGATAAGAACAGCCCGTATCTGCCGACCCGAAAGATCGGGAAGAATAATCCAAAAGAAAAGAAAATCCAGATCGACAATTATCTCCGGCAGGAATGGAATAACATGGTGGACAGGGCTGTGGTGGAAGGTGTTACGGAAGAAGAACTTCGTATGACGAAGAAAACAGATATAGTTGAGTCTGTTGCTGAATCTATCCGCAGTGAGGGCTGGAAACCGGATCTGTTCAGGAAAATCCTGCAGACAGCAATCGGGAAGCTGAGAGGTTTTATCCAATATATTAAAGAAACCAGAAATGCGGAATTTGACGAAAATGGGAATCCACTGCTCAGTCATGATCTGAGAATTGATGTGACGCCGGAACCTCTCCCGCCTATAGCCAGAGGAGAAAGACCAAGTTCAGAAAGACAGGAAGCGGAAGTCATGAAACTAGATAATATCCTGCTGAAGATGAAGAAAACGGAGCAGAGGATCTATGCCATTGAACAGGCAATAATTAAACTGGAAAAGGAACTGAAGGAAGTACAGAAGAAGTGGTTCCATGGAAAGGAAAAGAAGGAGCTGGAGCAGAAAATTGCCGGGAAGCAGCGGGAGCTGAGCAAGTCAAAAGATACCTTAAGTCAGATACCACGGATGAATGGATATGAAAATGCGTTGGAAGTGAAGAAAGCTTACAAGGCTGCTAAGAGAGAACTGGACAAGGTACGGAAACAGCAGAATGCATGGGATCAGGCAATGAAGCCGTCGGAGAAAATGTATCTGGTAATCCGGGCGAACAGACCGGAGCAGACAAAAAAAAGAAGTATTCATGAGCGCTTAGAAGAAAAGAAAAGAGAAGCAGCGCATCAACAAAGGGAAGAGCGAAAACGGAATTATAATAGAGATTGCCTTTAAAAAACAGCCGGAATAGTCAATGATCAGAATCTTGGAAAGGACATTGACGGTTCTGGCTGTGATTGCGTGATCTGACATAATTAAAGCAATCCGGAAAAGAATTCAGAAATATCAGCATCAAAAATCTTGCTGAGTGCTACAAGTTCACTGACCTTGATATTCATCCGGTTGGTCTCCAGTTTGGCGTAAGTGCTTTTTGAGATTTCAATTCCCATAAGCTGTAAGTGAGCAACAACCTGCTCCTGTGTCATATTTGCATTTCGTCTTAGATGTTGGATATTATGACCGATATCCATATCAGGTCTGATTTTCTGCATATCTGAACTACTCCTGAAAAATTCGTAATAAAGAAATATATCTTGATTGTATGTAGTATTCAGATTATAATGTTTCGTAATAACGAAAAGTTTCGCTATAAAGAAAGGATGGATCAGAGAATGTACGTCGATAAGATATTTGAAAGAGCAACAATACGGGGAATAGCAGATTATCTTTTGTTTGGGTTGGGACCGGATGAGGATGATCGGAGCTATGAGGAGCGGTTGGACGAGCCATATTTGAGGTTTGAGAAGGCTGTAGAAAAATATGATAAGAGCAAGACTTCGGAATTGCTGGATTTGTGTAATGAAGTGAGCAGTGAGACGGCCAGCGTGTATATTGCATATGGCGCGTCCCAACGGCCGGTTTTGCGGAGCAAAACGGCCGAAATGCGAAGCTGAACAGCCGTTAGGCTTTGATTGATACAGAAATCTCTAGGATAATATATT
>NZ_JBQHSE010000058.1:0-6564 GCF_052066395.1 Bariatricus sp. HCP28S3_A4
TCAAACTCTCGTTATAAAGTGTTTGTATCCAGTCCAGAATCGCTTGGCAATTCTGTTCCTTCTTACTGTTTTTAGGTTTGTTAAATCTGTCGATTCAACCGTTCTTGAAAATCTCTTAAAGAATTTTCAGGGTTGTTGTCTATTGTTTAGTTATCAATGTTCTTTGTGTTTTGCTTGTCTCTTGCGAGTCAGCTTTTGTATAATACCATGTGTGTCGTTTAATGTCAAGTATATTTTTCAACTTTTTTTACATTTTTTTGACTTGATTTTTACATACACAATATATGTAAATACATCCTTCACATTTCACATCATACAGCTTTACAAGCGAACGGAGAAAGAGGGATTTGAACCCTCGCGCCGCTATTAACGACCTACTCCCTTTCCAGGGGAGCCCCTTCAGCCTCTTGGGTATTTCTCCAAAACGTCCGAAAAATAATATACACGAACTCAGCAATTTTGTCCAGTATTTTTTTTCATTTTTTAATTATTCTACATCTCTTGATTTGCTTCGCAATTTTCTGTCTATTCACTATTCTATTAATATCATTGCACTTTTTCCAAAAGGGTACAAAGTAATTTGCATTCAATTATCATTTTAAGAATGCAAAAAGCACATCCATCCTTTAGATAAATGTGCTTTTCTCTCAACGCAGAGGGTGGGATTCGAACCCACGCGCCCTCTCGGACAAACGGTTTTCAAGACCGCCTCGTTATGACCACTTCGATACCTCTGCATCTATTAAATTGTTTCGCTGTATCAGCGACAATTGGAATTATAGCATAACTGCTTCTTTAATGTCAATAACTTATTTCAAATTTTTTAATTTATTTTTTCGATTAATGAAAGCTTCTGCCACAGGCAGATCCTCCGGCGTTGTAATCTTTATATTCTCATACGATCCCTCAATCAATTTAACCGGAATTCCAAGCATTTGTTCAACCACCATTGCATCGTCGGTGACTTGAATACATTCCTTTTTCATCAATCGAAAATATGCTTCTTTGATCAATGGAGCTTCAAACACCTGTGGTGTCTGTACCAGCCAAAGCGTTTTTCTGTCAGGAGTCTCTTTTGCAAATCCGTCTGCATCCACCACTTTTATTGTGTCCTTAGACGGCATTCCCGCCACACACGCCCTATGTTTACGCACTGCCTCATATGTTCTCTCAATAATTCCTTCATCCACAAACGGGCGCGCACCATCATGAATGAATACATATCCATCCCGATTAGGTACTTTCATTTCTTCCCTGTCCATAGCAAGCAGTGCACGATATACCGATTCATATCGCTCTTTTCCACCGATAGTAATCAAGTCCACTTTGTCAAAGTTATATTTTTCCACAATCTCTTTCCGGCAATATTCAGTCTGTCCTTCACCGACAACCACAATAACGTCATCGATGATTTCAGATTCTTCGAAAGCAGCGAGTGAATAATAAAGCACAGGCTTTCCTGCAATCTCCAGATATTGTTTCTGAACTTTTGTCCCCATACGGCTACCCTGTCCTGCCGCCAGGACGATCGCTGTACAGCGTTTTTTTGTATTGTGTTCCTGTTCCATGCCAGCTCCTTCTCATTATTTGCTTCCTAACCCACCGAATAATATGAAACAATCATATTTCCATATATCTTTTTCGTTCAAAAAGCCTTATCTTTCTCCAAGTCTCAGATTAGGAACTGCATTCAGATCCCATCCGTGCCTGGTTCCTGCGAGATATTCATAATATGCTGCAGCTCCAATCATAGCCGCATTGTCCGTACACAGAATCGGAGATGGGTAATAGAATTCAATTCCATTTTCTTCACATGCCCGCTTCATTGCCGTGCGCAGAGTGCTGTTCGAAGCCACTCCTCCCGCAATCGCCAGTTTATTTAATCCATATTCTTTTACCGCATGCATAGCATTTCCCACGAGCACATCAGTAACTGCTTTCTGGAAAGACGCCGCAATATCAGCACGGTTGTATTCAATTCCTTTCATCTGACATCCATTTATATAATTAAGTACAGAAGACTTCACCCCGCTGAAACTGAAATCATACGGCGAATCTTCGATATGTGCTCTTGGAAATGGAATCGCATCCGGATTTCCTTCTCTCGAAAGCTTATCAATCTTCGGGCCTCCCGGATATCCCAGGCCAATCGCTCTTGCCACTTTATCAAAAGCCTCCCCTGCAGCATCGTCTCTCGTCCGTCCGAGGATTTCATAGGTACCATAGTCTTTTACACAAACAAGATGCGTATGCCCTCCAGAAACCACCAGGCATAAAAAGGGTGGTTCCAGTTCTTTATTCTCTATATAGTTTGCAGAAATATGCCCTTCGATGTGATGTACTCCTATCAAAGGCAGTTTTTTCGCATATGCGATCGCTTTTGCTTCTGCGACACCGACAAGAAGCGCCCCGACGAGTCCCGGACCGTATGTCACGCCAATTGCATCAATGTCATCCAACGTTACATTCGCCTCTGACAATGCTTCCTCTATTACCTGATTAATCTTCTCAATATGTTTTCTGGATGCGATCTCCGGTACAACTCCTCCATATAATTTATGGAGATCAATCTGGGACGAAATCACGTTCGACAGAACTTCCCTTCCGTTTTTTACGACCGCAGCTGCAGTCTCATCGCAGGAACTTTCTATTGCCAAAATCTTAATTTCTTTATTTTCTGTTTCCATCTGCTTCTCTTCTTTCTTTTCAGGTAGCCTTACACTATCCATTCATTTATCTTTTACAGCACCATTACTTATTCCGGAAAATCCAATTCCGTCGTCATTCTGTCCTTTCCGGCTATTGCACGCGGGAAAATAGTTCTCACATCATCCATATATTCTTCCGGTCTGGTAAGCGACGGACTGTAATGTGTCAGCCACATTTCTTTTACTTCAGCATCTCTTGCAATTTCCGCAGCTTCATAGAATGTCATATGTTTGTATTCCACCGCTTTCGCTGCTTTCTCCTTTTCTCCATACATGCCTTCACATATGAACAGATCTGACCCTTTTGCATGCTGTCGGATTGAATCTGTAGGACGAGTATCGGTACAATAAGTCAGTTTGATTCCCTTTCTGGGCGGTCCAAGCACCATATCGGGTGTCAGTTTCCTCCCTTCCAGCTCGAGATTCTCACCTCTCTGCAAATGTTTCCAATATTCTTTCGGAATCTCCTGTTCCATAGCCCGCTGAACATCAAACTTTCCTGCACGGTCGATTTCTATCGTATAACCATAGCAAATCACATTATGTCTGACCCGAAAAGCAGTGAGGCGGTATCCGTTGAGTTCAAAACTCTGCTCCGGCTCTGTTATTTCAATAAACTTCAGTTCAAAAGGCAGTTCCGGTGCAATAACCCTCAGCGAATTCACCACTCTTTCGAGCCCTTTTGGCCCAATCAAAGTGAGTGGCTCTGTCCGGTCTGCATTTCCCATTGTAAGAAGAAGTCCCGGAAGGCCGCTGATATGATCACCGTGATAATGTGTAAAGCATATCACATCAATTGGTTTAAAGCTCCATCCCTTTTCTTTCATCGCAATCTGTGTGCCTTCGCCGCAATCAATTAAAAGCTGGCTTCCATTAAATCGGATCATCAAGGCCGTCAGCCAACGATATGGCAACGGCATCATTCCGCCGGTTCCCAACAAACATACATCTAACATGTTCTCTCCTATTCTATTTCTACCGGAATCGCAAAAGAGCCGACCAGCTTGTCGTAGCACGCCTCACAAAGGTCAAAACGATGTACCTCATTGTCCTTCTCAGAGAAATATCCCCATCGTTTTTCAACACTCAGTACATCCTCTTTTCCAATTCCATCTATGACTTCAATTTCTTTTTTACACATATTACAGATAATTCTGCGAATTTCTTTTTTCTTTTCATTACAAATCTCATACTGACGCATCATGTTCCTCCATAGTATCCCCTTCAAATACCGCCTGCTCATCTCGCTCGGCATATCCGGGAAGTATTCTGTATTACGCTTTCATTATATCGCCAGCATGATCGTTTTTCCATCGGAAACCACTGCATGTTTATGCTAAAAATTCCACTTGACACATTCGTTTATTCCGTAAGTTTTGAAATCAGCACATCCCTGCTCATAAGGATCGCATCTTCCGGTGCCGTTCCTCCATAATAATTCCTGCGTATCCCATCCACCTGAAAATGATTTTTTTCATAAAAGCGAATTGCTGTCCGGTTGCTCTTTCTGACATCCAGCAGAATTCTTCCCAGTCCTTTTCTTCGGCAGATATCCATCATATTTTCAAACAGGTTCTGGCCAATCCCTCTGCATCTGGCATCTTCCGCAACTGCAATTCGTGCGACTTCACATTCATCCAGAACAAAATAACAAATGAAATACCCCAAAACGATATCACAGCACTTTGCCGCAACACAAAAAGTATGATCCTGTTGCAAAGTATTTTTTATCTCTTTTTCACTCCAGGGATCTGGGAATACAGCATATTCCAACTGGGCAATCCGGTATATTTCGTCTGTATCCGATGCTGAAAGTTCTTTAAAAGTCCATTCATCAGCCATTAGCAGTTACTCTCCGTGTTCTTTTTCGCCAGTTCACGTTCCGCTCTTTCGCGCTCTGCCTGCGAAAGTCTCAAATAATCAGGCTTATGCTCTGCCGCCGTCTCCACCCTGCCCGTTCGATAATAATCCATTGCCAGTGTTCCAAGCGCTGCCGCCCTTTGCTGATTCATATGAGCAGGCGCAAAAGAAATTTTATAATTAACAAGCAACTCATTCTGTAATCTTTCACGATGAACAGGGACCCCGTCTCCGAGGAAAATGATTCCCCTGTCATTTGGAAATCTGCACAGTCTCTCTGCCAGTTCTTCAATTCCCACAGCCATCTGAGGCTCTATTATGTTCAGTTTTTCATCTTCGAATTCATAAATTCCGGTATACACCTGATTTCTTCTTGCATCCATGATCGGGCATACAATCTGATCTGTATAACACAGGTTGTATGCAAGTGCATCTACTGTCGGCACATGAATCAGGGGCTTTTCAAGCGCAAGCCCCAGCCCTTTTGCAGTTGCCGAGCCTATTCTAAGTCCGGTAAATGAACCCGGTCCTCCTGCCACAGCAATCGCGTCAACCGAACCAAGCTCCAGCTCTGTCATGCGCACAATCTCATCCAACATCGGCAAAAGCGTCTGTGAATGTGTCTTTTTATAATTGATCGTATACTCCGCAACCGTTTTCCCGACTGCCTTTTCGTCTTGTTCCACCACTGCTACCGTTGCAACAAGCCCGGAACTGTCAATCGCCAATATCCGCATCATTCAACCTCTTTTCTATCGTTCTTCCACCGTAATCCTGCGGAATTCAAATCCATTTTTCAAATCCTTCTCAATGATGATCTCTGTCCGTTTCTCAGGCAGAATCTCTTCAATCAAATTTGCCCATTCAATCAGGCTCACTCCATCACCATATATATAATCGTCAAAACCAATCTCATCCATCTCCTCAACATCACCGATGCGATATACATCGAAATGATAAAACGGAAGACGCCCCTCTTCGTATACCTGTACAATGGTAAATGTAGGACTGCTGACAGGCTCTTTGATTCCAAGCCCTTTTGCCATCCCCTGAGTAAAAACCGTTTTCCCGACACCCAGATCTCCGATCAATGTATATACCTGACCGGCTCTGGCTTCTTTCCCTATCTTCTCACCGAGCAAAAAAGTCTCCTTTGCACTTCTAGTCTCTATTACCATACTGCTTCTCTCCGTTTCAATCTGTTGTTAATCCGCGCTGACATGACGTATTTTCACTTTTCTTGGAGACATATGCGTGGAGATCATCTTCACAGCTACCGCATACTGTTCGCCCAATGCTTCTTTTGGAAAAATCAGCGCTCTCACTTTCGTGACATATAAAATAATAGATGTATCTGTTGAAACTGCTTTCTGAAAATTCCCCCATTCGTTCAGCGTACTTTGATCTTCCTGAGAAATCTGAACGCCCTCTTCCGTCAATTCATAAGTGATCGGCTTCTGGAACATGGGTGATTTTTTAACCTGTTCGGAAGATTTTGCCTTCATATTCAGCGGCGTTCCCACTAAGAAGAATATCGCAATCAAGAAAAATGTAGCTGCCGCCGGATACACCCCGTTCATCGTCTGTCGGATTCCCAGATACAGCGTAATCCCTCCCAGAATCACTCCCATTATTCCATTCAGACTCGTATACGTAGTATGAAGCATAAAATCATACATCGCTTTTTCCGTCATTTTCACATCAAATTTAACCGTCATCTCACTACCTCCCGACGTTTTATCCTGTTTTCCGTCTGCGTTATTCCGATTATAACACACTGACTTTTCCGAAACAATCCCAATTCCTTCAAAAAGGCACAAGTTGGTTCCAACTTCTTCGTCGCTCACAGCATTATGGACATTTTCAAAACTTTATTCTATACTGTCTGCATATGGCGCGTCCCAACGGCCGGTTTTGCGGAGCAAAACGGCCGAAATGCGAAGCTGAACAGCCGTTAGGCTTTGATTGATACAGAAATCTCTAGGATAATATATTC
>NZ_JBQHSE010000059.1:0-6466 GCF_052066395.1 Bariatricus sp. HCP28S3_A4
GTTATAAGGGAATCATACACCAAAAATAAAATCCAAACCTTTTCAGATGCTATTTATTGCATTTCCTGCATCATCTGCAAAAGGTTTGGATTTTATTTAAGTTTGGATATCTCAGATCATGCACGCGGATTCTTTTTACGCCAGCTTCTGTCGCTCCTCTGCTCATCTCATGATGCAGATACGATTTTGAAATTGTAAAGATTCTGTCATCGTCTTTCAGGTCATAAAGCATCGCCATATAATCCTGCATTTCATCACATAAGAACTGCGGCATCTTAATCGTTCGATTGCTTTTTAATGTCTTTGGTGGTGTGATTACATCTTCCCTGTTCAATCTCTGATAAGACTTATTGATTCGCAACGTATGGGATTTGAAATCAAAGTCTGCAGGTGTCAATGCCAGCAACTCTCCCAAACGGATTCCACACCAGTACAGCATTTCAAATGCATAGTAGGAAACTGGTTTATCCATCATGGCATCTGCGAATTTCAGATACTCCTCTTTCGTCCAGAACAACATCTCCTTATGCTCTTCCGATGCCATATTTCCTGCTTTCTGTGCCGGATTCGATGGCAAATGGTAAAAATCAACTGCATGATTGAAAATGGCACTTAACTGACTGTGAATCTTCTGCAAATACGAAGCAGAGTACGGTTGTCCATTTGGCTTTCGGCAAGCAAGTAAGTGATTCTGCCATGCAATAATGTCTCTTGGCTCTATCTCCGCAATCTTACGCTCTCCAAAATACGGAAGGATCTTTGTTCTCGCAATATGACCTTTCGTTTCCCAGGTGTTATCCCTGATGCGTTCTTTTTTATCTTCCACATAAATTTCATAAAAACTTGCGAAAGTCATATCCAGTTTTGCATCATGCTTTAACATCTGTTCGTGTTCCCACATCTGAGCTTCTCGCTTTGTAGGAAATCCTCGCTTGGAGGTTTGTTTGGTTTTTCCTGTCCAATCGTTATAACGATAGACCACTCGCCACTTCCCAGTGGCATTATCTTTGTAAATACTCATTGATTTTCTCCTTTCTTCACGCTTCGCTGTAACATACTTTTTTGCGAAAATAATTGGTGTTTACTCTGCCTGCTACCGTAAGATAACCCAGCTTCTGTAATTCTTCATTTAGCTGTTTGACAATCTTATAAGCATAAGACTTGGAAACCCCCAGTTCCGCTGCAACTTCTTCTACTGTCATAAAAGTTTTGTTCGTCACATCGCATCTCTCCTTTCTTCTTAACGAAATTTGTTTAGGTTGCTACATTTGCATGATACTAAACATATTTATTTAAGTCAAGTAGTTTCGACAAGAACATTAAATTTTTTTGTTTAAGTTCTTCTTGCTATCCAAAATTGCTCATGCTATACTGAACCTAAACAGAATTGTTTCATTTCATATTACAGTCAATTATGGCAACATACGAAATATCATATATAAGGAGGCAAACAAAAATGGCAATCGGACAACGTATTAAATTTTTTCGCAACCGCAAAGGCATGACTCAAAAACAACTCGGAGAACTACTGGGATTCAAGGGAAAAACCTCAGATGTCCGCATGGCTCAGTATGAATCTGAAGCCAGAGTTCCCAAAATTGATCTTGTAAAACAAATGTCTCAGATCTTCGATGTCAATACTCATGCTTTAACAGTGCCGGATATTGATACTCACATAGGTCTGATGCACACACTGTTTGCTTTGGAAGATATGTATGGTCTAAAGGTAAAAAATATAGATGGACAGCCTCATCTCTGCCTTGACTCTTCCATATCTGCTCCCGGCTCCTCTGTCGATGAAATGCTTCGTGCATGGATGGAACAGGCTGACAAACTGGAAAACGGTGAAATCAGCAAGGAAGAATATGATGAATGGAGATATAAGTACCCGGAACTGGATACTTACCAGAAACGTGCCAAGGTGCCATCTCAGGAACTGAGTGATTACCTCGTAAAAGAACTGTCTAAAAAAGAAAAATAAGAAAAAAGAAAACCTTACCGATATTCAGTTTTTACTCCTGAAAATCAGTAAGGTTTCTTTATATACGTTATGAAATAAAATTTTTAACTCTTGAACAATCGCAAAATGTTGCCATTTTGTTGCCAGCCACTAAGCAAATTTGCTTGCAATCCGCATAAACACTTGGTTTTTGTGACTGTGTGGATTATTCAAACTCCACTTTGATATTTGTCCAATTGCTAATAATATGTATTTTAAATACGTATTATGTGTGTTTTATGATATTTTATACGTACATTCCAGTTCGTTCTTAATATTTTTGTAGCCAAAATGTAGCCACTCCATTTTTATTCACCTCATTAGAATTGTTTGATATCTCCAGATTTTTTATTCTAAATAAATTTTATTCGCCGGTTCAGGAGTTCTCGTTTGCGTAACCGAAAATGGCGGAAAATCAAGGGGTTATACGGAAATTTGTTGCAAATGCGTTACAAACCCTAAACAACTTAGCACGATTGAGTATGCTTCTCTTATTCCCGGATGTTAATAGACATCCGGGAATTTTAATCTAAGCCACTTTTGAAAAAATAACAAAAATCGTTTACCAACAATTACCTATTTTAATTTGTTGGCAATTCTCCTGGTCTTGTTTCAAATCCTTTGACATTCATTCCACCTAAAGAGCCATCTGAAAATTGAAATGAAAAAAGATATGTATCTTCATCATATGACAAATTAGTAATATACCCCCTTTGTTGTAACTCTATCAAAATAGTTTCCATTTGCTCTTTTCTTTCTTTTAGTCCAGACTCCTTATAGTTGCTGCTTTCTGAGAGCTCCTTTAGCTTATTATTAACATAATTCATTTGCTCTTGTGTATCTTTCCCCTGATGCAAATTATTATTTATGCGCCAACCGAATCCAACTACAAAAAACATCAATATAACGAAGCCAAGAACGCTTTTTTTCAATTTCATTATCATACTCTCCTAAAGCTTTAGTGCAGTGCTCCATAGCTATATTAAAATTAAATGCAGGGGCATATACATCCACTGCATTTAATTAATATTTATTGTACTACTACATTATCAATTACGCAGGCTGAATCATATATTTCATCTCCCACATCATAAATGATAAAGTTCAGAGTTACCGTCTGTCCAGCGTATTGAGAAAGATCAATTTCCGCCGTTTTCCACCCTGTTTCATAGGTAGTATGATCGCCGCCAACAAAATCAATATCACTTACTTCTTTCCACTCCGAGGTATTAATGGATTCATAAGTTTTATCATGGAATGTATTTTCTCCTTGGGAAACCTGAACTACGAATGAATCGTTAAAAGAACTTCCCACATATTCCATAGGTTCTTCAGAAACAAAATTATAATTAAACTGAAGTGTTTTTGCAGTATCTGGTACAACAAACGTCTGGCTTAAACTACTTCCTTCTGTTCCTTCTCCAAAACTAGCACTATTTTGAGAACCAATTCCCGTTGTTACGATAGCCATACGATTCTTTTCTTGTGGGGTAATCGGTCCTAATACAGTAAGTGTTCGAACATCTCCCACGCTTACCCAATTTCTTGGAGAAGTTGTTGAAGAATAATAACTTTCAAAACCTCCATTCTGAAGTCCTGAATGAGCTAAAACTGCGTTTTCGTTTCCATTATGAACTGGATATGCAATCACCTTCTTTGGATTATAAGAAGTAAATGCCCAAAAGCTGTCACTTTCATAGTATTCTTTTAATGTTTGAGAATGCGTTGCATTATACCATTCTTCGTGATTTTCACCCAAAGCATCTATTGCTTGATTGTAAGCAGCTAAAGAACTATCCCCTTTAACCAACTCATTGACATATATTTGCATAAATTCCCGACTATAATCTGCAAACACAGAATTATGAAATCCTATGTATGAATTCGCATCGCGTCCCAAAATTGCATTTGCCATGGAATAATCATATTCAGATGATGCATCACCTTTTCCCTCTCCCATTGCCATACAACATTCCGAAAAAACAAAAGTATTAGCGAAATCACCCTCATCGTATTGTTCTGTAAAGAAAGCGGGAAGAAGCCAATATGCACCATTTGCTGCTACAATTTGCTTATCCTTTAATTCTTTTTCATATTCTTTGTTTTTATCCGGAGTTTGATCTTCTGATAAACAAATAGCAGGATATTCATGATGTGTTAACCACAAAAAGCCATCATTCCATTTATATGTACTTCCATGTGTTGAAAAACAAATCACATCGTACCCTTCCAAATTTTTATAATCTTCAACTGTAGGCGGAGTTGACATTATCAAGGTAGTATCCAGTCCTGATTCGTCCCATTCATTCTTTAGTTCATTATAAAAGTCTGTTCTATATTGGATTTTCTTAGCATCACTTTCAAAGTCTGGGAATGAATTGAGAATTATTGCCTTTCCTACAGTATCTGACACATCATTAGTCTCAAATTGATTACTAAAAAGTGACACACCATTCAAACTCGGGATATTATAAACTTCATAGCTATCCTCTAATTCCGAACGAGTATCAATATAGTCATCAGAAGTTACTTCTTCATTCTCATCTAAACCTTGTTGAACTAAGTCAGCATCTTCCTGCACGCCTTCATTCGAAATTTCTTCAGTCTCTCTTATATTATTGTCGTCTGATCCTTCTTGATCTACTTGAACATCTGTTGTATTATTATCATCCGATATTTCATCCGAAAAGGTATTCATGTCCTCATGGTATCCACCATACATTACACCTCCCAGAATTCCTTCAGGATATAGGAAACTTACTAATTTTGAGTCTTCATAATGTTGAATAGATCCTTGTTCAATTAACCCTTCAGATTCAAAACCTGTAAGCAACTCCAATGTCTTAGCTGCTTTTTCTTCATAAGTAAGATTTGGATCTGCTTTAAAACTATCTAATAAAGTTTTAATGGCCTCGTTAACCTGATCCATTATCTCAAGAGTCGTATCGGAAATAGCTGTATAGTAATTAACCGTAACTGTATTAGATTGTATGTCACCGTATTGAGCAAAATAAGATACCTCTGTATCCTCCACTGCATCATAGGCAACCACTGCACTATAAACGCCATCACCTGCAATATCATCGGCACCTGTACCGTCATCGTACATATCTATACTCATATTAATATTTTCCGCTTCGCCATACATTAAAGTGACAGATGTCGCAGAAATTGACGTTTCCAAATAAAAATATACTTCCGTACCTTCTTCATCAATGAAGACGCTATTTTTATTTGCGCGTAAATTAAAGTCAAACGAATCATCTGTAGAAGGCATTTGATAATTTACAGTTGCTTTCAAATTAACTGATGTTCCTTCCACCTTGATCGTATGCTCTATCTGTACTGTTTTGTTCTCCGCTTTTCCTGCTGCTTTTGCCGGAATCAAAGAATTTGAAAAGATCGAGCCAAGCATCACAAAACACAGAAGTAAAGATAAAAGATGTTTGCTGTGCTTTCTTTTTATTATTGCTAAAACAATCATTATGATAATTAAAGCAAAAAACGCCAAGCCTCCCCATAATATAACATTATTTTGATCCCCAGTCTCTGGAGTGTCATTGCTTTTACTATTGTTGTCTTTAGAGATATTATTACTATCTTCCTTGGATTCCTCAGAAGAGATTTGTTCACTATCTTCAGTAGGTTCATTCTCCCCATCAGTTACTGATGTATCTTTAATATAAGTAACTGTTAATTCAATCCGCTCGCCAGCTTCTAAAAATTCTATCTGCTCCTTTGCGAGAGAATCGTCCGATAATTTATACCCTTCAGGCACCTCATTTTCCAACGAAATATTTTCTACTGCAAAATCATTGGTATTTACTACTGATAATATTGCTTTGATTGGTTCTCCCTCATCATACACCTGCTTATCAGATGTAAGGGTAATTTCCAGCCCATCTTGTAAAGTTGTCTCAGCAGAAACCGTCATTGTTATCATGCCTACGCAAAGAGTCAACATTAGAACAAACGCTGAAATCTTCTTAATTACTTTCATCTCATTCCTCCTAAATATAAAAAATTTTGACATAATAACCTCAAAGTATTTAGTTTTAAGCAAAATAATGGTCATATATCTTTCACTATGTTATCACACTTTGTTCACATTTTCAACAATTCTCTAACATCAACCTATATACTGATACGATGTCAAAAAATTTTTAAAAGTAATGACGAAACATAAGTATTAAATGCGTTCTAAAAATTTCCTCAATTTTAGACTAGAAAATATCGCAAGTGACAATACTTATTTTCCACATCATTCCTTAGACTTACTTAGATTTTTTTGTCCGCTAATATTTTTCATCACATCCGCCATCAGCAACATCCCTGCCTGCAGTCCAATCTCCATATATGCAGTTTGCGCCCTCTGGCGGTCGCAAATGCGTTTTTCAACGGCCGCTATGCGGAGCAGAACGGCCGCTCGTATTTAGTTGATTGTTGATAAGTTATCGTATGTTTATC
>NZ_JBQHSE010000060.1:0-5661 GCF_052066395.1 Bariatricus sp. HCP28S3_A4
TCCACCAATGGGCGGGGGATTTTTGAGAAATGATTTGCGTTTTTTTTTTTGATGGTTTATAACAAAGACAGGGGAACAGAGGGGGGGACTGGTTAATTTCCCCAATTGTGAGTCAATGAACCCTGACCCCCTGTCTCTCCCTTGTCAAATAGTAATGAAAATGATAAAATTTAAGAAAGTCACTTGACAAAGATATAGTGAATTGTTACAATAAAAAAACAGAACGCACTCTGTTTTTAGAAGAAAGAGGTATGTTATGAGAAAACAAGCGTATTCTATTTTAGTACACAATAACCCGGGACTTCTTAGCCGGATGGCAGGACTTTTTAGCCGTCGGGGGTATAACATTGAAAGCATCACGGCAGGAACGACTGCGGATCCGAGATTTACAAGAATTACGATCGTGGCAAGCGGTGACGAACAGATCCTTTCTCAGATTGAGAAACAGGTACGGAAGATGGAGGATGTGATTGATATCAAATTATTGAATACAACAAACTCTGTATGCCGAGAACTGATGATGATCAAGATCCGTGCAAATGCATCCCAGAGAGCGGAGATCATTTCCGTATCAGACATTTTCCGTGCGAAGATCGTAGATGTTGAGAAAGATTGTCTGATGATTGAATTGACGGGAACAGAATCCAAGTTGGAAGCATTTATGGAGCTTTTGGACGGATATGAGATTCTGGAACTGGCAAGAACCGGAATTACCGGGCTTACCCGTGGATCAGACGATGTTGTATACATAGATTAAAGATTGCGGGAGCGAAGAGGGAAGAACCGCAGACATTCATTTTTATCAGGAAGCTAGGGGCCTATCGCCTTTAACTATAATACAGAAAAAGCAAAGCTTAGGAGGAATATTAAAATGGCTAAAATTTTTTACCAGGAAGATTGTAATTTATCCGTATTGGAAGGACAGAAGATCGCAATTATCGGATACGGAAGCCAGGGACATGCACACGCTCTGAACCTGAAAGAATCCGGATGTGATGTCATCATCGGACTTTATGAAGGAAGCAAATCTTGGAAGAGAGCGGAAGAACAGGGCTTCCAGGTTTATACAGCAGCAGAAGCTGCAAAGCAGGCAGATATCATCATGATCCTGATCAACGATGAACTGCAGGCAGATATGTACAAGAAAGACATTGAACCGAACCTTGAAGAAGGCAACATGCTGATGTTTGCACATGGTTTCAATATTCATTACGGATGCATCACTCCTCCGAAGAACGTAGACGTAACCATGATTGCACCAAAAGGACCTGGACATACAGTAAGAAGCGAATATCAGGCAGGTAAAGGTGTTCCGTGTCTGGTAGCTGTAGAACAGGATGCTACAGGAAAAGCACTTGACAGAGCACTTGCATACTCACTTGGAATCGGTGGAGCAAGAGCAGGTGTCCTTGAGACAACCTTCAGAACAGAGACAGAGACAGACCTTTTCGGTGAACAGGCAGTTCTTTGCGGTGGTGTATGTGCACTTATGCAGGCTGGTTTCGAAACACTGGTAGAAGCAGGATATGATCCGAGAAATGCTTACTTTGAATGTATCCATGAAATGAAGCTGATCGTTGATTTGATCTATCAGAGCGGTTTTGCAGGAATGAGATACTCTATCTCCAATACAGCAGAATATGGTGATTACATCACAGGACCGAAGATCATCACAGAAGATACAAAGAAAGCAATGAAGAAGATTCTTTCCGATATCCAGGATGGTACATTCGCTAAAGAATTCTTACTCGACATGTCACCAGCAGGACGTCAGGTACACTTCAAAGCAATGAGAAAGAAAGCAGCAGAACATCCGGCAGAAGTAGTAGGCGAAGAAGTAAGAAAACTCTACAGCTGGAGCAACGAAGATAAATTGATCAATAACTAGTCGATAGGCAACGAGCCGGTCACATAAAAAGAAAGGATACCGCGAGTCATGCTTGCATGAACTCGCGGTATCCTTTCTTTTAAAGTATTCATAGGATGAATTGCATAAATCTCACCGTTATGTTATACTGAATTCAGTGATAATTCCCAAAATGAGTCGGAATTAAAGGAGGAATAAAATGGACGAGAGATTTGAAGATCTTCGCTCGACGAAGAACCCGAAAGCAAGAATTAAGATATTAAAGGGACATTTTGCAACCAGCCATTCTCACATCAATACATATATTGATATGTCTACGGTCAAAGTAAGACATAACAACTGCCGTGAGACGGCGAAGGTACTGGCGTCAGAATATGTAAGTACAACGATGGTTGATACGATCGTATGTCTGGAGGAGACGGATACCATCGGAACATTTATGGCGGAACAGCTTGCCGATATGAACCCGCTCTCTCTTAGTAAGGGAAACAATATTTCACTTGTAACGCCGGAATACCATGAGGGAGGCCAGATCATTTTCCGTGATAATAAGCAGAGAATGATTAAGGATAAGCAGGTGCTTCTGCTGGCAGCATCGATCACGACCGGTAAGTCTGTAAAACAGGCCATCGAGTCCGTGCTGTATTACGGGGGAACTGTTTGCGGAATCTGTTCGATCTTCAGTTCTGTAAGTAAAGTGGCAGGAATGGAAGTGAAGACGATCTTCACAAGTGCGGATCTACCGGATTATCGCGCATATAAGCCGCTCGAGTGTCCAATGTGTAAGGAAGGAAAGCGGATCGAAGCGATCGTGAACAGCTTCGGATATTCGAAATTGTAAAGGACATTATAAAGAGCAATCGGAGAAGATTTGCAGAATCGACTAAACAAAGGCAAATAAAAAAGACAACCACATGACGGAATGGTTGTCTTTTCCTATTTGCAAATTTATCTCGAAACGAAATTAAGCAATCTCGTTAACAGCCTTTGTTAAACGGGAAATCTTTCTTGCGCAAGTGTTTTTGTGATAAACACCTTTCGTTCCTGCTTTGTTGATTACAGAGATTGCTTCTTTTAAAGCAGCCTTAGCAGCTTCAGCATCTTTCTTAGCAACAGCAGTTTCTACTTTCTTCACATAAGTTTTCACTTTAGATTTGATTGCTTTATTTCTAGCTGTCTTTGTCTCAGTTACTAAAATTCTCTTCTTAGCAGATTTAATGTTAGCCATTTTCCGACACCTCCAAATTCTGATTCATTTCTTTCATTGCCGACAGAACGTGACACGGAACATCTGCCGAACACACTTATTTATTGTATTCGAATAAATATTTCTTGTCAATACATATTTTGTGTTTTTTGAGAAAAACTAGGAATAAATGCGGTAAAGTAAAACAGAAGGCAAGGGGGAACAGTATGATCGAGAAATACAGTATCCGGACAGATCTGGCTTTGGAGCAGAAAGAGCGTTTTGAATCGGACAATGTCGAGGTTCAGGGAGTATCTCTCACGGAAGAATATAATGAAGAACTGGAGATCCGTGTGACCACGGTGAAGATAGAGACGGAGAAAGGCGCGAAAATCATGGGAAAACCGGTGGGAAGCTATATTACCATGGAAGCGCCGAATATGGCGGTGCCGGATGAGGAGTACCATCGGGAGATTTCCAGGGAGCTTGCGAAATTTATCAAGGATATGGTGCCTGAAAAAGAGGAGGATTATCAGGTGCTGATCGTGGGACTGGGGAACCGGAAAGTGACACCGGATGCTTTGGGACCTTATGTTGTGGATAACCTGAATATCACACGCCATATTTTCAGGGAGTATGGAAAATATGCGATGGGGGAGGAAAAGGCGGAAAGTGTCAGTGCCATTGCGCCGGGGGTGATGGCGCAGACCGGAATGGAAACGGTCGAGATTATACGCGGGGTGGTTAAGGAGACGAACCCCGATTTCATTATTGCCATCGATGCGCTTGCCGCGCGGAATTCCAGAAGGCTGAACCGGACGATCCAGGTCGCGGACACCGGAATCCATCCGGGATCGGGCGTGGGAAATCAGCGCAATGCGATAACGAAAGAGACGGTCGGGATACCGGTCATTGCAATTGGGGTTCCCACGGTAGTGGATGCGGCGACGATTGTCAACGATACGATGGAGAATTTTCTTCAGGCGTTGGAAGAATCCGAGACGCTCAAGGGAGTCGGACTGGTCCTGCAGGGGTACAATGCTGCTGAAAAGTATGAACTGGTCAGGCAACTGATCTCCCCACATTTAAATGGAATGTTCGTGACGCCCAAAGACATTGATGAGACGGTAAAAAGGATCAGTTATACGATTTCAGAAAGTTTAAATATGCTGTTCGCCCATGAAGAAGAAAAGGAGAAGGAATAATCTGCCGCCACGTTGCATAAAATGGGAAAGCGAAGGTAATGTCGCAGGTTTGAAATCGAGGCGGAAAATATGAAAAAATGGCGGATGAGTACACTCCTTACGGGAATCATTATCTGCATACTCGGAGGCTATGTGCTCCTTAAGGGAAGCAGGCAGATCTGGAATTCATGGAAGCTGCAGATCGCGCAGGAAATTCAGGAACATGCGGAAATGATGTATTTTCCAGGGATCGCATGCAGCGAAAAACAGTCGGATAAACGATCGGTAAATGAATGGATCTCCGGGATGGCGATGAATCTTTTCCCGCTTGGTAAATATATAGGAAGTAAAAGTGATGCGGAGTCTGCGGTGGAGGATGAGGCTACCTATGAGATGCTGGTGAGAAGACAGGCTGAGGACGAAAACCAGGTGGACGAGAATGGAAATCTTGTAGGGCAGGATGAAAGCCAGATAACGCAGACACCCACTGTGGCGGCGGCAGATATTTCTCTGGAAAAACTGTCGGATTTTGAGTATCTGGTCAGCAGTTTCTATACGGTAGACAGCGTGACCTATGTGGAATCTTCGGACCTGAATGCGGCAGAGCTAATGAAGAAGGATATGAGGATCCAGGGAGATGCCGAAGGTCCGAAGATTCTCATTTTCCACACGCATTCACAGGAAAGCTTTATCGATTCCAATGGGGATCCATCGACCAGTATCGTGGGGATCGGAAGGTATCTGGCGGAGCTTCTTACAAACAAGTACCATATCGAGACCCTTCATCATGAAGGGGTGTATGACCTGATCGACGGCAAACTGGATCGAAGTGAAGCGTACGAGCTCGCAAAGCCGGAAATTGAGCGGATTCTGAAGGAGAATCCGGGAATCGAAGTCGTCATTGATCTGCATCGGGACGGTGTGAAAAGCACCACGCATCTGGTGACGGAGATTAACGGAAAGCAGACGGCGCAGATCATGTTTTTTAACGGTATGTGCAGAACCAGAGCGAACGGCAATCTGACGGGAATGACGAACCCATATATACAGGATAATCTGGCATTTTCTCTGCAGATGAAAATTGCTGCGGAATCGAAATATCCCGGATTTGCGAGACGGATTTATCTGAAGGGCTACAAATATAACATGGATCTCTGCTCGAAGATGCTGTTGATCGAAGCGGGAGCACAGACGAACACGGTGGAAGAAATGAGAAATGCCATGGAACCGCTTGCCGAGCTTTTGAATGATGTTCTGCAGTGAATTTTCGTGTTACTTGACAAAACAGGAAAGTTTGGGATAAAATTCATAACATCCTGTCTTTGACAGTTAGCAAAAGAAAAAATCGCTGTATCCCTTGCGCTTACTTGGGTACAGCGATTTTTATCGTTGTTATAGAGTATTGTAATTTATTTCCTTCCTTT
>NZ_JBQHSE010000061.1:0-5527 GCF_052066395.1 Bariatricus sp. HCP28S3_A4
ACTCTCTTGTGAGTGAGTCACGGAACCTGTCCCCGTTATAACATTTCAATAAATGCCGCAACACGAGTCGCAAGCTGTCCGCTGTTTTCTTCGGAAGAATCCGTTTCCACTGCCATGTAAGGAATTCCGAGAGAATCCTCACAAAGCCTCAGCATTTTGTCTCTTTCCACTGGATATGGGTGGCATGTCTGCAGTGTGACATCCAGAACTCCGTCCACTTTATACTCTTCACAGAGGCGTTCGATCAGCCGGAAACGCAGATCATTCGGAGCCATGATCGCACAGGCGGTATTTTGGTAGCAGTCGGCAAGAGCAGCAATGACATCGCTGTTTTCTGTGTCGAAATGCCGGATGGCAGATTTGACAACTTCACAGTTCTCGATACATACGACAACCCCTCGGTTTTCTTCAACAGTGTGCAGGATTTTCTGGTAAATGCTGCTTAACGGGCATCCGGTTACGAGGATTCGTTTTGCCCGTTTCGGCACAGGACTTTCTCTGCTCAGCAGTTCATCACGGGTTTTTATGTTGGCAGCGATCCGCTCTTCGATATCCGGAATCGTACGATGCTTTTCCAGTGCTTCGAAAATCTCACTTCCCCAGGCAGCCGGCGGAGTCTGGCGCTGGATTTCCATTAGGTTCATAATACTTTCACGCTCACGGTTCAGAAGAGCTCCGGCTGAGTGAATTTTTTCTTCTGTCACATCTACATCAAAACGCTTTTTCAGTTCCCGGATGAGAAAACGGCATTCAGACTGGATGAGCGGTTTCACATAATGGCGGTCAGCACCCTGTGGAACTTGATAAAAATAAACGCGGTCCTGCCGTGAAATCAGTTCGTACATTTTTCGTTTCCCATCGCAGGAAGTCTCGGCGAGAATTAAATCGGCATCTTTGAGAGCCTCATCCTCGCAGATATCACAGCAGTTCTTCACAACCGGACAGACATTGCGGGGGAGAAGCCGTGAGGCTGCATCTTTTACACCCCGCACATAGGGGATCCGAAGCGGGATCATATCTGCGGCGAGAAGAATTTCCTGAGGCACATGGGAACAGAATAAAACAGCCACTTTTTTCCCGGTTTTGTGGCAGTCATCGATCAGTTGCTGCAAATTCTGATTATTCATGTGCAGCCTCCTTTCCCATACGAATCATTTCAAGGAAAGCTTCAATTCGGGTGCGGATCTGTCCTGCATCACCTGGGTAAAAATCGGTCTCAATATGTAGGAGCGGGATGCCCATCTCTTCACAGACACGACGGATATTTTCGGTTTCGATGGCAAATGGGTTGCAGGAATGCAGCGTGATGCTCACATACCCGTCTGCGTGCCATTCTTTAATCGTTTCTCTGACCTGATCCATACGCCGGTAGTTCGGAGAGACAACTGCACAAGGAACTTCAATATATTTTTCCGCGATACGGACATATGGATCACGGCTGCGGTCTTCATCGACCAGACGGCGGCGTGAGGAAATGCCGCAGCAGCCTTCATAACAGACGATGGCGCCGCCAAGTTCTTCCATAACATTGATCGTTTTGGCAGAGACTCCGCCGTATCCGCCGCCGGAAACGATCAGACGCGGACGATTCGGATCCGGTTCATATGGATAGATACCATCGTGCCAGTTCTTCTCGCACTGGTCAAGAATCTCGTTAATCTTATTATATTTTGCCTCACGGTCGAACATATACTGCTCGCCTTCCATGATGTCGTTCATTTTGGTTCCGGTGATAGCCGGCGGGTCGTATTTACCCAATTCATAGATGCGGGCAGCCTGAATCCTTTCTTTGTTGCACCATTCGATGGACTCGTTCAGCATATCATCCGTGATCGTGACATTGAATTTCTCTTCCAGACCTTTGGCAAATGCTCGGATCTCTTCGGTCCACATTTCCAGAGAACGTTCATAGTCCGGTACATTCGGAAGATGAATGACCTGCATTGGTTTTAATTCCCCAAGAAGTTCGTACATCTTTTTCTTGCCGTCACAGGTTGTTTCACCGACAACCACATCTGAGAAATAAGCATATGGGCAGCTTTCTTCCAGGGCATGTCCGTAACTTGCTTTGATGAGAGGACATAAATTGGCAGGAAGCCTTGTCTCGGCAGTTTTGATGGGATCAGGACTTCGACCACAGAGAGCCACCTGGTAAAGTCCGGCTGCATAGATGATTTCGGATGGGGTGTACTGGCAGAAAGCGCCGCATATTTTTTCACCCTTGTCTTTTAATTCTTTTACTTTGAGGAAGCCTTCCCGTCTGGCTTCCGCGAAATCTTCAAATGTTCAGGCAACGAAGTTGGCATGTCATTTTCCTCCTTTAACGTATTGTAAAACTACTGTGACTGTTCAGAGCCAACCTCGAAAACACTTCGTGTTTCCTCAGTGTGGCGTATCCGCCAAATAGATTTGTACAAAAAAGTGCTCACGAATGCAAGCATTCATCGCCCTTGTTTGACAAATCTGCTTGGCTCTGAACAGTTACAAACTACCTATTATTATATGTTACGAAAATCAAATAGGCAATGAAACAACCGACTTGCATGAAAAGATAATATTTGAATAGTGATTTATTGGGAATTTTGATATTTGAAAAAACCAAGTACCTAAATGGATAATTCCTTTACATTAAAAAAAATGCAGTTAGAATATATTACAGAATTGTTATAAATGCAAGAAACAAACAGAGGAAATAAAGTGAAAGAAAAGAAATCAATTTTACGAAGCACGTGGGCGAAAGCAGTACTGATCGTTTTGCTCGTATTTGCAGGATTTTTAATCCGGGGAAAACTGGATAATGTCTATGAGCAGATGAAGGAAAAAGAGAAGGAAGAGGCCGAGGAAGGGCCGGTTGGAAGAGAACTGGATTATGCGGAAAATGTTTCAGAAGACAATAAGATTCTGCAGGCGTTTCTGGCAGAGTATCCGGGAGCGGAGGTGCTTGTTGCCTGTGAAAATGATTTGACGAACGATGGCCTTGACGATTTGGTCGTCATATACAGGCTGGAGGGGCATACGTGGCTGCTGGTTACAGTGGACTCGGGAAACAGCATTGATTATGGCTTCACAGAAGCGATTCCGGCTCCTGTTGAGAATCAGAAGATTACGTTCAAGAATATAGATGAGAAGGACGAAATGGAATTTGTCCTGCAGGGACAGAAAGGAAATAAAGTGGGATACGGCATTTACAGGGTGGTCGATAATGCACCGATGAACCTCTTTGGAGAAGGAATGGAAGATTGCTGAGATGTCGTGTAAATTAGAGATTTCTAATTAGGGCAATTCAAGTTAAAGATAAAACAAAACGCGTCTATGACGCGTTTTGCTGAATATTAAGGGAAAAACTGGTAGCCTTTTCCCCATACTGTCATCAGATGCTTTGGCTTGGAAGGGGTATCTTCGATTTTGTCACGCAGACGCTTGATGTAGACCAGAATAGTGTTATCATCAGAAGATTCACTTTTCCACACTTTGGAAAAAATCTCCTGCTTCGTAAGGAGCGTTTCCGGATTCTCCATGAAGAAACATAACAGTGCGAATTCTTTTGAGGAGAGCGAAATCTCTTTACCGTCTTTCAGGACAGTCTGTGAATCGAAGTGCAAGGTAAAGCTTCCGCGTTGTGCCACAGTCTGGAGAACAGATGGGGACGACGGTACTGCAGTATATTGCTGTGCTCGTCTTACGATTGCACGGATCTTGGAAACAAGTACTGTTTTGCTGAATGGCTTGGTCATATAATCATCAGCACCAAGCCCCAGACCTTCTACCTGGGCTGAATCTTCCTCACGTCCGCTCAGCAGGATCACGGGAGTCAGAATCTGGCGTTCTCTAAGTTCTTTTAACAAAGATGAAAAAGAATATTCCGAATCTAAATAAATAGATATAATAAATAAATAAGATTATCCATTGCTTTTTTCGATTAGACTAAAGTGTGAATGAGCATTATAATTATAAAAGAAATAGAAATATGGTTTTATGTTATTAAAGGAAGTTGAAAGTAAGTAAAATGCGTTTAGAGTACGTAAGAAGTTTTATTGGAGTTGTAAATTACAAAAGTTTCTCTTTGGCTGCCAAATATCTCTATTTGTCACAGCCGACAATCAGCACACATATCAAACAACTGGAAGCCGAACTGGGGGTACAGCTTTTGGTTCGTTCGACAAAGGATGTTTTGCTTTCTGAGGAAGGAAAGGTATTTTATCCATATGCATTGCAGTTATTAGAGACGGAGAATCAGGCACTGAAACAATTATGCCGAAGTGAAAATGAGATGAACCAAATGGTCAATGTAGCTGTTTCATCGGTGCCGGGGCATTATATGTTTCCGCAGTTTTTGGCTTATTTTCGAACTAAGAATCCAGATATATGTTTCCGGATTTCGGAAGGTGACAGCGGTGATGTTCTGCAGAAAATTTTGGATTATGAAGTAGAAATCGGGATTGGAGGACTTGATAGCGAAAGTGAAAAGATTCATATGGAAATGTTGTTTGAAGATGAGATTATCCTGATTACACCCAACACGGCAAAATACAGGAATATGAACGGAAAATTCCCGGTTGAGCAGATGAGAAAAGAGTGGTTTATAACGCGTGAATTGGGCAGTGGGACAAAGAATGTCTCTGAAAATATAGAACAGGCACTGAAGCTGGATACTACATCATTGCATGTGGCGGCGCAGTTTGAATCTTCAGAGATGGTGCGAAGAGCAGTAGAAGCGGGAGCAGGAATTGCGTTTATCAGTAAAACCGCAGCAAAGGAATCTCTGGATAAGCAGAAAGTACTGGAATTCTCTTTTGGCGGAGTGAATACAAAGCGGAAAATGTACTTAATGTATCACAAAGAGAGGAGACTGGGAGAAGCAGCGGAACAAATGATCGGTACACTTAAAGATTACTGTGTGGAAAAATACAGCATTATATAATGAATAAAAAAGGGTGCTGCCCCATAGATGATGATTTATCTATGGGGCAGCACCCTTTTTAGACGGCGGCAACCTGGTGGACATGCCGTAGATTCCGTCTTTATTATTCTTTCCATCTTAATAATACGCGTTCACAAAGAACTAAGATTGTATCAATAAGGAAGCCGATAAGTCCGGCAATCACCATATAAGCGAGAACCTTCTCTGCCTGCAGTCTTCCTTGTGCTTCCACCATTATGTAACCGAACCCGGCACTTGTCGCAATGAACTCCGCTCATCTTCCGCCAGTTTTGTCTGTCTTTGCTTTTAGTGGCCTGTATCATACGATCGACCTGCTTGTTCTCTCCCAATATTTCACCTCCTTAGTGACGACTCGTAATTTAATGCAGTAAAATAATAACAAAATTTTAACAAGATATAGCAAGAATTCTCCCACCTCTTTAGGTGGCGAGATGAATTGCAAAAAATATGAGAGAACACTTGTTCTAAGGTGCTGGATGTGGTATAATATAATCAGTCGAATAAAAGAAAGGATTGATTATAATATGGATTTGGATAATAATGCACATTCAGTATTTTTGTTATATTATCATTTGATTATGGTTG
>NZ_JBQHSE010000062.1:0-5374 GCF_052066395.1 Bariatricus sp. HCP28S3_A4
CTGCAAAATGCACTTGATTCGCGGGCAGCTAAAGCATAAATCGCTATTTTGTTAGCTGAAATATTGAATTTTCAAGGTACGAAGCCCATTTTGGGTATGGGAAGTCTTAGTTATTAACTATTACATGTTGAACATGCTTTTTCTATCATCAACCAAACATCCCTGCTTATACCGTACTTAATTCATATTTTCTTCTAAAAGTACATAATAATTATCATTCACAACTTATCATCTTAATATTTTCCCAGGATAAGCCGTAAGGCGCCATCCGTCCCTCAAACAACCTTACTCCTAAAGTTTTGCAAAGCACAGCCCCGCCCAATCCCATGTTGTATTCCGGACCGTAAAAAACGCCGGCACTTGATGGCAGGAGTCGCCGGGCAGGCGACAACCTGGCATCATAGTACCGCTGCGTTTTTTCCCGAGCGCAAGCGTGTCCGGAATACAATATGGAATTGGGCGGGGCGTCCCTTTACAAACTAATTCCCCTTTTACAAAATACTTACAAACCGATCAAATGCCTTCTGTCCATCCTCTGTCTGCTTATAAACTCCGGCGTCTTCCAGCACCTGACTGAATACCTTACCAATCTCTTCATGAAGAATATCCATAATATTTCCTTCATTCACCTCGCTGTAATTCGGAAGGAATTCCTCAACCCAGTCAGCATGCTTCTCCAGCATTTCATCTGCACGGATATCGCTTCCTGCAAGGATCGCTTTGGCAAGCTCTTCCATTTCCTGTTTCAGTCTCGCCGGGAGTACGGCAAGTCCCATCACTTCGATCAAGCCGATATTCTCTTTCTTGATATGATGAAGTTTTGCATGTGGATGGTATACACCCAGCGGGTGCTCTTCTGTCGTGATGTTGTTCCTTAAAACCAGATCCAGCTCGAACTGTCCGTTTCTCATACGTGCGATCGGAGTGATCGTATTGTGCGGTTCTCCGTCAGTCTCAGCGAAGATAAATGCTTCTTCGTCTGTATATCCTCTCCAGACTTCCAGGATGTGGGCTGCCGCTTTGATGAGGCGCTCTTTTTCACGGCTCTGAAGACGGATAACGGACATCGGCCATTTTACAATTCCTGCATGGACGTCTTCGAATCCCGGAATCGTACATTCTCTTACAACCGGAGCTTTTGCCATGGCAAATTCATGATTGCCGCCCTGAAAATGATCGTGGCTTAAGATGGATCCTCCTACGATCGGGAGGTCAGCATTGGAACCAACGAAATAATGTGGGAACTGTGTTACGAAATCAAGGAGTTTTGCAAATGTAGCTTCCTCAATCTTCATCGGTACATGCTCGCCGTTAAATACGATACAGTGTTCATTGTAATACACATATGGTGAATACTGGAATCCCCAGTTTTTGTCGTCGATTACAACCGGAATAATTCTGTGGTTCTGGCGGGCCGGATGGTTTACACGGCCTGCATAACCTTCATTTTCTTTACAGAGAAGGCATTTCGGATATCCGCCCTGTTTCGCCGTCTTTGCCGCAGCGATTGCTTTCGGATCCTTTTCCGGTTTTGATAGATTGATGGTGATCTCAAGTTCACCATATTCTGTGGAAGTAAGCCATTTCTGATCCTTTTTGATACGGTATCTTCTGATGTAATCACTGTCCTGACTTAATTTATAGAAATAATCAGTCGCGCATTTTGGTCCTTCCTGATAGAGTTCATTGAAATTTGCAATTACAGTACTTGGAGCCGGAACCAGTTTTCCCATAATCTTTGTATCGAACAGATCACGGTAAACAACAGAATCTTCGATCATACCCCGGCTTACTGCGTAATCGGTGATCTCTTTCAGAATGTCCTCAAGTTCCACTTCTTCCGGGATCTGTTCCGGTTTCTCATACTCGGACAGATTGAGTGCTTCCAACACCTGGTTTGTAACGTAAATCTCATCTTCTGCCGCTACCAGTCCTGTTGTTCTACCATACTGCATCAGTTTCGCAACCGCTTCATAAATCATTTCTTTTTCTTCCTTTCCATTTTCTTTATGCTGAATTATTACATTACTTTCATTCCGCCGTATTTACGCACTTTCAGTACATGACATGCGCCCTCTCCGAATACGGCATCCAGTGCTGCGCGGTAAGTTTCCACGAAATCATTCTGTACAAAAGCCTGAATCGTTCCGGCGAATCCGCCTCCGTGTACACGACATACTCCGTGATCTTTCAGAGTCATTTCGCTGACTGCAAGTGCAATGGACATGCTCTGATTCTGTACGTCCTTGTTGGTATAAATGTTCTGCAGATACTTGAAAGATGAATCGCCGGACTGTTTGATCATTATCAGGAAGCCTTCGAAATCTCCGTTATTTAGTGCGTTTACCTGATCTGCCACTCTGTCATTATCTTCGAAAAAATGCAGCGCACGAAGTACCGGGCGGTCTCCTGTCTTCTCGCGAAGTGCAGCAATATTTGCATAGAAATCTGCTTTTGGAACTTCACGAAGGAATTCTTTTCCGAAGAATTCTGCAACGAGCTTCATTTCTTCCGGAATCTTTGCATAGTCATCGGTAAGATCGTGATGAGATCCCTTTGTGTCAACGATGCAAAGGCTGTATTTGTGTTCTTCAAAGTCAACATTTACTTTCTCTACGATCGGTTTTGCCGGATCTGCGAAATCAATGTGGATCAGTCCGCCGACTGCACATGCTGTCTGATCCATCAGTCCGCAAGGTTTTCCAAAGTATACGTTCTCTGCATACTGTCCCACCTGCGCGATTTCAACCATGCTGATCACCATATCGTTATATAATCCGGAAATGATGGTGCCGATGATCGTCTCAAATGCTGCGGAGGAAGACATTCCTGCACCGTTCAGCACATCGCTTGTCACATACGCGTTAAATCCGCCGACTTTATATCCTCTTTCACTCAGTCCGGCAAGCACACCGCGGATCAGACCGGCTGAAGTGCTTTCTTCCTCCGGACGTTTTTTCAGCTCGTCAGCACATAGTTCGATCATTCCGTAACCGTCTGAGTAAACGTTCACGCTGGAATCCTCGTTCTTATTCACGATCGCGATGGCATCCAGATTAATTGAAGTTGCCAGAACCATGCCGTGCTGATGATCGGTATGATTGCCGCCTACTTCGCTTCGTCCCGGAGCACTGTAGATTTCTACTTCCTGTTCTCCGAAGATCTTCACATATTCGCCAAGCGCTCTCACATAGCGTTCTTCCTGATATCCAATCACTCCCTCGTCTACGTAAATATCTCTTAACAGTTCTCTGCAAGCTCCGGCTTTCATTTCTTCCACAATCTGATTGATTTGTCTCATGACGTTCCCTCCGTTTATTTCGTACATTTTTGATTAACTAAATCATACAACATATTTAGTAAATATTCAATATAAATTTACTAAAATTTATGCACAAATTTACTGTTTGATTTTTGTGTAAAGTGAAGGATAAGTACGGAAATATCCTTTTGTACGCAATCTTTATCTTTCATTTTACATTTGAGTTTGCTATAATAGTAAAATATAGTAAACTTGCAAATATCAAGGGGGACTTTTATGGCAACCATTAAAGATATCGCTGCAGCGGCAAATGTTTCGGCAGCGGCTGTTTCCAGGATTTTAAATAATGACGAGACACTCAACGTCTCACCGGAGACACGTCAGAAGGTTCTGGATACTGCCAATAAGATGCATTATGTTAAAAGAAATCGCGTTTCCGTGAAGACGGCGTTCACCATGGGGATCGTCCAGTGGTTTTCTTCCCAGCAGGAACTTGAGGACAGCTACTATCTCCTGATCCGCCAGGGAATCGAGGACTACTGCATTTCACATAATATACAGGTGGTAAGAACATATAAGAGTGATGTCAATTATTTTGACGCGTTAAAAGACGTGGATTGCATTATTTGTATCGGCAAATTCAGTAAAACAGAAGTTGAATCTCTGGTAAACTTAAATCCAAAGATTCTGTTTCTTGATATGCCGGTTAAAAATCCGGATATCTCCACAATCATGATCGATTTTGAACATGCGGTAAAGCTTGTGATGGATTATTTGACCAGACTTGGTCACAAGGAAATCGGTTTCCTGACCGGCAAGGAATATGTCAGCCCTGAACAGCTTTATCCGGATTACCGCAAAAAGGTGTTCGTGAGCTATTGTGAGGAGCATCAGATTCATTATAAACCATATCTCAGGGAGGGATTATTCCGAATTGATTCCGGCTATGAGATGACCTGTGATTTGATCCGAAGCAAAACGCCTCCGACGGCGATTTTTGCAGCCAGCGATCCTATCGCCATGGGTGCGATCAAGGCACTTACGGAATACGGATACCGAATACCGGACGACATCTCGGTGATTGGGTTTGATGATATCAGCATCGCCGAATTTACGACGCCGCCGCTCACAACGATCCATGCGCCTGCTTATAATATGGGACATTACGGTGCGTCGATTCTGCATCATATCATCCGGCAGCAGTCCGGTACTGCGATGAAGATCCAGCTCCCCTGCTCTCTCGCGGTAAGGGAATCCTGCGCCGCCCCTGAATAAATAGAAAAAACCGGAAGAGAATGTAAAATAATACATGCTCTCCCGGTTTTATTTATTCCTAAGTTTTTCTTTTACCAGTCTGCAACCTCTTCCCGGTAATATGTAACAGCCTCTTCCAGTATATGAGCCTTGCCGTCTTTTACTTCCACAACGGTAACTGCACAGTTTTTATGGACTCCGCTGCCCCAGAATTGTTCGATTGGCGCTTTCTTGATCAGACGTAGCATACCACATAAAGCCGCACCATGCGTGGAGACGAGAATCGTTTTATCTGCAAGCTCTTTCTTATGAAAGATCTCTTCCAGAAATGCATGTAGCCGTTCAGAAAGCTGTTCGAAGGACTCTCCTCCCTGCGGAGGGTCATATTTCTCCGGTGCCAGAAAGAAATTCCGAAATGCCGGATCCGGAATATTATAATCATGTCCTTTACAGATCAATCCTTCATATTCACCAAATCCCATCTCCATAATCCTTGTGTCTTCGATCATCGGGATCTTCCGGTCCCCGATCACAAGTTCTGCCGTTTCCTTTGCCCGAAGAAGCGGACTCGTATAGACCACCTCAAAGGGAACAGTCTGAAGTGCCGGCGCTGTTTCGCGGGCAAGCTTTCGTCCGAAGTCATTGAGGGGAATATCCACCTGTCCCTGAAGTCTTCGTGTCTTGTTCCAGTCGGTCTCACCATGCCGTATTAAATAGAGTTTCATTTTTATGCCTCCTGACTCTCTTTGGTAGTGTCAAAAACTACCTGTTTTTTTGTTCCAAAATTCAATAAAAACCTTGATTTTATGGGAGAATGCAAATAAAAAGAGCATTGACCTCCCTTTTTCTGGTATAATG
>NZ_JBQHSE010000063.1:0-4946 GCF_052066395.1 Bariatricus sp. HCP28S3_A4
TAGCTTCTTGATTTAATTTTCTAACTCTATAACACTTTAAAAAGTTGCCTGCCTTAGACAGCTTATTCAAGTGCGCCAATTTATGGTCTTCCTCTACTTTCTTTCACACTACTACCTCCGTATTCTGTTCTTTTGTTCATCAAAGTTGAAATATCCGGCAAAACTGCCTTTGAATTTTGAACCGTTTTGGATAACGGTTGTTCAGACGAATAGATTCTATCTGTCCGGATCGGACTCCGTCTGAGATTTTGATGTGTGATTAGTATAGCACAGAGTTTTCTCTCTGCACAGCCTCTAAATATATGAAACTACCGGAAATGCTTTTCTACATCTCCGATAGTTCCTTACATCTGATCTCTTTTCGTCAGAGAATTCCAATTGTTCTACCTATCTCCAGTAACTCTCCACATCCTTCTTTGCCTGTTCTCTGGATATTTCGAATTTCTGCATTACTCTTTGGATTGCAGCCTCTTTCTCTACTCCGAAATCATGCAATGTTTCCACAACACCTTTTACCATGCCACATTCTATTCCTTCATTATACAAATCTTCCAATGCCTTACACATATCCACAGTCCCCTTTCCCTGACTTTTCTCAATATTTCCCTTCAGCATTCTCTCCGAATGCAAAAATTCCCGTATCACATAATACGTTTCTTCATCTACATTTTGAAAATACTCTTTTCTTTCGTTTATGTACTTCAGTAAATTTTCTTTATCTCCTCTACACTGTATCATACCCAGAACTTCTTGTAAATCGCTTTTGAATCGCTCTAAATGCTCCAGATTTCCAGCATCAATCAGGTTAATCCGATAATTCGTGCATATGGCCAGTTTTTGCGGACAGCTGGGCCACATTTTCCGGCCAGTCAGAGACACAATAAGCGGACAGTTAAATTTCAAGCCATCAAGTCTTATGCCGCGAAAGGTGCTTTACATGAGTAGCTCATGATAGGCTGTTTAGCCCTGGCAAATCCGTCTCTGACGCGGTTTCCAGGCTTTGCCAATGAATCATGAGCGGTAGAGGCTCATGTCAAGCACACCGTGGAATAATGCTTGATGGCTGGCCGCCGATTATGTCTCGCACTGTCCGCCTAATATGGCACAGGTGGCCGTTTAGGCTGGCAATCTGCAATTCGTAACATATTCCTTCAAAACTGCATTTTCTTCTCATCCTCACTCCACTGCAGCATACCGTACAGATCTTTGCTTCCGTCCCACTGGTCTACGTCATAGTAGAAAACCAGTGTAAGCACCGGAATCAATCTATCATCTTTCCGAAATTTCGAAAGGAATTCTACTGTACTCATCTTTTCCACATTTTTAGTCCACATCCTTTGAATCTGCCCGACATAAGACAGACTGTCGTACAGCATATTGCGTACTGACATGGCATAGTGTACTTTTGCCTGATTCTCGCATGCCAACAAGATCAGCACTGCTTCTTTTTTCCACTTCATCACTATATCCCGATACCGGTGGACTTCCTGTTTCTTCCCATTCTTGTCCGTCATCAGGACGTCTTCTTCTCCATCTGCCGGTTCTAATTCTTCCGGCCGGATCACCTGCTCTCCATTAAATACTGTTGCGTTGAATAAATCTGCAAATCGTTTTGGATTCCCCATCCACTGCCGCACTGCAGCATTGCTCTGGCCCATACTACTACCTCCGTATTCTGTTCTTTTGTTCATCAAAGTTGAATTATTCAGCGAAACTGCCTTTGAATTTTGAACCGTTTTGGATAACGGTTGTTCAGACGGATAGATTCTATCTGTCCGGATCGGACTCCGTCTGAGATTTTGATGTGTGATTAGTATAGCACAGAGTTTTCTCTTTGCACAGCTCTAAATATATGAAACTACCGGAAATGCTTTTTACATCTCCGATAGTTTCTTACATTTGATATCTTTTCGCAATACCATCCACGCAATCTTATAGATAGAAAATACCAATTTATCAGCTTATCTCCAATAGGTCTCTACATCCTTTTCCGCTTGCTCTTTGGATATTTCAAATTTTTGCATTACTCTTTGGATTGCATCGTCCTTTTTTATTCCACAATCATACAATGTTTCCACTACGCCTTTTACTATTCCTTCATTATACAAATCTTCCAATGCCTTACACATATCCACAGTCCCCTTTCCCTGGCTTTTCTCTATATTTTCCTTCAACATTCTCTCTGAATGCAAAAATTCCCGGATCACATAATACGTTTCTTCATCTACATTTTGAAAATACTCTTTTCTTTCGTTTATGTACTTCAGTAAATTTTCTTTATCTCCTCTACACTGTATCATACCCAGAACTTCTTGTAAATCGCTTTTGAATCGCTCTAAATGCTCCAGATTTCCAGCATCAATCAGGTTAATCCGATAATTCGGAACATATTCCTTCAAAACTGCATTTTTCTTCTCATCCTCACTCCACTGCAGCATTCCGTACAGATCTTTGCTTCCGTCCCACTGGTCTACGTCATAGTAGAAAACCAGTGTAAGCACCGGAATCAATCTATCATCTTTCCGAAATTTCGAAAGGAATTCTGCTGTACTCATCTTTTCCACATTTTTAGTCCACATCCTTTGAATCTGCCCGACATAAGGCAGACTGTCATACAGCATATTGCGTACTGACATGGCATAGTGCACTTTTGCCTGATTCTCGCATGCCAATAAGATCAGCACCGCTTCTTTTTTCCACTTCATAACAATATCCCGATAACGGTGAACTTCCTGCTTCTTCCCATTTTTGTCTGTCAGCAGGATATCTTCCTCTCCATCTGCCGGTTCTAATTCTTCCGGCTGGATCACCTGCTCTCCATCAAATACTGTTGCATTGAATAAATCTGCAAATCGTTTTGGATTCCCCATCCACTGCCGCACTGCAGCATTGCTCTGGCCCATACTACTACCTCCATATTCTGTTCTTTTGTTCATCAAAGTTGAATTATTCGGCGAAACTGCCTTTGAATTTTGAACCGTTTTGGATAACGGTTGTTCAGACGAATAGATTCTATCTGTCCGGATCGGACTCCGTCTGAGATTTTGATGTGTGATTAGTATAGCACAGAGTTTTCTCTTTGCACAGCCTCTAAATATATGAAACTACCGAAAATGATTTTCTACATCTCCGGCAGTTCCTTACATTTGATCTCTTTTCGTCAGAGAATTCCAATTGTTCTACCTATCTCCAGTAACTCTCCACATCCTTCTCCGCCTGTTCTCTGGACATTTCGAATTTCTGCATTACTCTTTGAATCGCAGCATCTTTCTCCATTCCAAAATCATGCAATGTTTCCACAACACCTTTTACCATGCCACATTCCATGCCACGCTCTATTCCACGCTCCATTCCAATCTCTATTCCTTCATTATACAACTCTTCCAATGCCTTGCACATATCCACAGTCTCCTTTCCCTAGCTTTTCTCTATATTTTCCTTCAACATTCTCTCCGAATGCAAAAATTCCCGGATCACATAATACGTTTCTTCATCTACATTTTGAAAATACTCTTTTCTTTCGTTTATGTACTTCAGTAAATTTTCTTTATCTCCCCTACACTGTATCATACCCAGAACTTCTTGTAAATCGCTTTTGAATCGCTCTAAATGCTCCAGATTTCCAACATCAATCAGGTTAATCCGATAATTCGGGATATATTCCTTCAAAACTGCATTTTTCTTCTCATCCACACTCCACTTGCAGATAGCCACCTTTAGTGGCCGATGAGGCCACATTAGACGGCCAGTCAGGGCCGTATTAAACGGTCGATTTTCTGGTAAGGAACTCTATGAAATAAGGGTATCCCATAGAGTCCCCCAGACTGGCTGATATAGTTACTTTGATCTATGCTTTCTCAATGAGAACTGTAAAGCCGGTGGTGAGCCGGCGACGGATGCCATCCAGTTTTCCGTAGCATTCTTTTTCATCACTGAGATACTTGCCCCATTCATCAGGACTGTACTGACTGGTGAATAAGGTTGATGTTCCAAGATCAGCTTTCATCTTGATGAGATGGTATAAGATCTTCATACCTTCCTCCGAATATCTACTGATAGCAAAGTCATCGATAAACAAGAGCTGGATCTTTGCGTAATACTTGATCCGTTTGCGGTATCTGGTCAGAACTTCCTGTCGATTCAGAATGATTAGCTCATCTAGAAGATCAGAGTAGTCGATGTACTTGCAGCGATAATTACGTTTGCAAGCTTCAACACAGCAAGCTGACAGGAAATACGACTTGCCGGCACCGGTCACACCATAGATGCCGACATTTAATCTATCCTCAGCAAAGGTGAAACCTCGGATTTGTTCTACCACAGCATCATTATAGATTCGCCCGTTTCCGGTTTTCAGATTTTCCATTAAAGCACCCTTGTTGATAAGGCTGCTGAGCCTAAGATTGGTTTCAAACTTAGTGGCTACTCTGTCAAGGTACTGTGTTTCCAGTACTTCACGTAGAAACTGAACTGCATTATAGTTTGACAAATCAGGACTTCTCATCAGTTCAGCAAAACGGCCTGATGCAATCGGGAGATTAAGGAACTCCAGCATTTCATGGATGTCAGAATGATCAGTCTTCATGATGTGCCTCCTTTTCCTGACGCATCAGTAAGTTCTTAAGAGAATACTGACTATCGTCATCCTTGTATCGTCCTGTTACAGCTTCCTGATTTTCAGGAGATGCATCCGTCGCATCTGGTTTAGTTTCTGTATGATAGGTTGATACTGTATTGCTCACATAAGAATAGTTGCATTTACCGAAGTTGATTGCGTCTCTGCAGCACTTTTCTAGTGCTTCAGGACTATATTTCTCAGCATAACGAAGGATACCGAAACAGCTGCGGAAAGCCTGTACTGGGTAGGCATATATTTTGATCATTGCATCAATCAATGCTCTTGTGCTTGGCCCAATCTTTGATGCTTTCTGCTGGAAGTATGGAAC
>NZ_JBQHSE010000064.1:0-4378 GCF_052066395.1 Bariatricus sp. HCP28S3_A4
ACCATACATTGCAATAAAATACAATACAATAAAACCAAAAAATTGACACAAAAAAACAGGTTTTATGCGGCCTGCAAGTACTTTTCCTATTGTTTAACTGTCAAACTCCCGAATTTTCGTGTTACTTGACAAAACAGGAAAGTTTGGGATAAAATTCATAACATACGAAAAAAGAAAGGGAACGGTAAATATGGCAAAACAATCTACATACGATGCGGATAGTATTTCCATACTGGAAGGACTGGAGGCTGTCAGAAAGCGTCCGGGTATGTATATAGGAAGTGTCAGTACGAAGGGACTGAACCATCTGGTCTATGAGATCGTGGACAATGCGGTGGATGAGCATCTGGCAGGATTCTGCGATCGGATCGAGGTGACGCTGGAGAAGGACGGATCGGCTACGGTGAACGACAACGGCCGCGGGGTACCGGTTGGAATGCACGCAAAGGGTGTGTCGGCGGCGCGTATTGTATATACGACACTTCATGCGGGCGGAAAATTTGACGATTCAGCATACAAGACGAGCGGGGGGCTGCACGGGGTAGGCTCTTCGGTCGTCAATGCGCTGTCCACATATATGGATGTAAAGATCAGCCGGGAGGGCGCGGTACATCACGACCGGTATGAGAAGGGGCATCCGGTGATCGAGCTGGAAAATGGATTACTGCCTGTCATCGGGAAGACGAAGAAGACGGGAACCTGTGTCAATTTCCTGCCGGATCCGGAGATTTTTGAAAAGACCCGTTTCCGGGAGGAAGAGATTAAGAGCCGTCTGCATGAGACCGCATATCTGAATCCGGAGCTGACGATCCTTTTTACAGATAAGAGAAAGGAACCGGAGGAGCGGATCGAATATCATGAGCCGGACGGAATCATTGGATTTATCAAGGATCTGAACTCCAAGAATGAGACCCTGCACGAACCGGTCTATTATAAGGGAGAGGCCGAAGGTATCGAAGTGGAAGTCGCATTCCAGTATGTAAATGAATTCCATGAAAATGTACTCGGTTTCTGCAACAACATTTACAATGCCGAAGGCGGAACGCATCTCACCGGGTTTAAGACCACATTTACCACGATCATGAACCAGTATGCGAGAGAGCTGGGGATCCTGAAGGAAAAGGACAGCAATTTTACGGGCGCCGATGTCCGGAACGGAATGACGGCGATCGTATCCATCAAGCATCCGGATCCGCGGTTTGAAGGGCAGACGAAGACCAAGCTGGATAATCAGGATGCTGCAAAAGCCACCGGAAAGGTGACCAGTGATGAGGTGACGAGGTATTTCGACCGGAATCTGGAGACGCTCAAGAAAGTGCTTTCCTGTGCGGAAAAGGCGGCGAAGATCCGTAAGACCGAGGAGAAGGCCAAGACCAATCTTCTGACGAAACAGAAGTATTCCTTTGACAGCAACGGGAAGCTGGCGAACTGTGAGAGCCGGGATCCCTCCAAATGTGAGATCTTTATCGTCGAGGGGGACTCGGCGGGAGGCTCTGCGAAGACGGCGCGAAACCGGATGTATCAGGCCATCCTTCCGATCCGCGGAAAGATCCTCAATGTGGAGAAGGCCAGCATCGACAAGATTCTCGCCAACGCGGAGATCAAGACCATGATCAATGCCTTCGGATGCGGATTTTCCGAAGGGTACGGAAACGATTTTGACATTACGAAACTACGGTATGATAAGATCATCATTATGGCCGATGCGGATGTGGACGGTGCGCACATTTCCACGCTGCTTCTGACGCTGTTCTACCGGTTTATGCCGGAACTGATCTATGAGGGACATGTGTATGTGGCGATGCCACCGCTCTATAAAGCGATGCCGAAAAAGGGAGAGGAAGAGTACCTGTACGATGACAAGGCACTGGAGCGATACCGTAAGACGCATGAGGGACCATTTACCCTTCAGCGCTACAAAGGTCTCGGAGAAATGGACGCCCAGCAGCTCTGGGAGACCACACTGGATCCGGAGAGAAGACTGCTTAAGAGAATCGAGATAGAAGACGCCCGCATGGCATCCAGCGTGACGGAGATGCTGATGGGAACGGAAGTACCGCCGCGCCGCGCATTTATCTATGAGAATGCGACGGAAGCGGAACTGGATATTTAGGAGGGAAGGCAATTTGGAGAATTCACAGATTATCCGGACAGAGTATTCGGATTTGATGAAGAAATCATATATCGATTACGCGATGAGTGTCATTGTGTCCCGCGCGCTTCCGGATGTGAGAGACGGACTGAAGCCGGTACAGAGAAGAACACTTTACGATATGTATGAACTGGGAATACGGTATGACAAGCCTTACCGGAAATGCGCCCGTATCGTCGGGGACACCATGGGTAAATATCATCCCCACGGGGACAGTTCTATTTATGAAGCGTTGGTTGTGATGGCTCAGGATTTCAAGAAAGGCATGGTACTCGTGGACGGTCACGGCAATTTCGGCTCCATCGAGGGGGACGGTGCTGCGGCCATGCGTTATACGGAGGCGAGACTGGCGAAGATCACGCAGGAAGCGTTTCTGGCGGATCTGGATAAGGATATCATCGATTTCGTGCCGAACTTTGACGAGACCGAAAAGGAGCCCTCCGTACTTCCGGTGCGTGTGCCGAATCTGTTGCTCAACGGAGCTGAAGGAATCGCAGTCGGTATGGCAACCAGCATTCCGACCCATAATCTGGGAGAAATTGTGGATGCGGTGAAGGCATACATGAAGAACAACGACATTTCCACGAAGCAGCTCATGAAATATATCAAGGGCCCGGATTTCCCGACGGGAGGGATCGTGGTCAACAAGGATGAGCTTCTGAATATCTATGAGACCGGAACCGGGAAGATCAAGATCCGCGGGAAGGTCGATGTGGAAGAGGTCAAGGGAGGACGCAAGAAGATCATTATTTCTGAGATTCCATACACCATGATCGGTGCGGGAATCGGAAAATTCCTAAATGACGTGGCGAACCTGATCGAGACAAAGAAGACGAATGATATCGTGGACATTTCCAATCAGTCCTCCAAGGAAGGAATCCGCATCGTGATCGAAGTGAAGAAAGATACGGATGAGGAGAACCTCATCAACATGCTTTACAAGAAGACCCGTCTGGAAGATACTTTCGGCGTTAATATGCTTGCGGTTGCAGACGGAAGACCGGAAGTCCTGGGTCTGAAGAAGATTATTGAGTATCATGTGGATTTCCAGTTTGAACTGGCAACCAGAAAGTACCGGACACTTCTCAATAAAGAAAAGGACAAAAAGGAGATTCAGGAAGGCCTGATCAAGGCCTGCGATGTGATCGACCTGATCATTGAGATCCTGCGGGGGAGCAAATCGGTGAAGGAGGCAAAGGCGTGCCTGACTCAGGGAATCACGGAGAATATCAAGTTTAAGTCAAAGATTTCCCAGAAGATGGCGTCCATGCTGCGTTTTACCGAACGTCAGGCGACGGCAATCCTGGAAATGCGTCTCTACAAGCTGATCGGTCTGGAGATCGAAGCACTCATGAAGGAGCACGAAGAGACACTGAAAAATATAGCACGCTATGAGGATATCCTGAATAATTATGATTCCATGTCCGAAGTTATCATGGAAGACCTGGATGCGCTGAAGAAGGAATATGCGGTGAAGAGGCGGACGGTGATCGAGAATGCTGAGGAAGCTGTCTTCGAAGAAAAGAAGGTGGAAGAGCAGGAGGTCGTACTTCTGATGGATCGTTTCGGCTATGCAAAGACGGTGGATGTTTCTACTTATGAAAGGAACAAAGAAGCTGCCGACAAGGAGAATAAATACATTCTTACCTGCATGAATACCGGAAAGCTGATGCTGTTCACGGCGGACGGCAAGATGCATCAGGTCAAGATACAGGATCTGCCTTACGGAAAGTTCCGCGATAAGGGGCTTCCGGTGGACAACGTAAGTAATTACGACAGTACGAAGGAGGAGATCATCTATATTTGTGATGACCGACAGCTGTATTTCGCAAAGTTTTTGTTTGTCACGAAGCAGGGAATGCTGAAAAAGGTGGACGGAAGTGAGTTCCAGGTGGCAAAGCGGACGATCGCAGCGACGAAGCTGCAGGATGATGACGCGGTTGTGAGCATTCAGATTGTGAACGACAGCCAGAACGTGGTGCTGATGACGGAAAACGAATATGTACTCCGGTTTGCTGCGGAAGAAGTGGCCGAAAAGAAAAAGGGTGCCGTCGGAGTGCGGGGAATCCGGCTCCAGAAGAAGGATGCCGTGGAGAAAGTGGTTCTGTTTGAAGAGGGAACGGAAGCAAAGGTTATGTTTCATGAGAAAGAGATCACACTGAACCGTCTGAAGCTGGCACGGCGGGATGGAATCGGAACGAAAATGAGAAAATAGCGGAAAATACT
>NZ_JBQHSE010000065.1:0-4354 GCF_052066395.1 Bariatricus sp. HCP28S3_A4
TTGAAAAATGCACCCACCCGGGAGCTTTATTAAAGTTACCCTTTTTTACCATCGGTACGAAAAAAGAATTTTGGGCTAATTTATACTTGACTTTTCATAGCTGGTCTCCTTCCTATAATTGACAATCAACATTTAAATAATAAATCTCAATCAAGAGAACCAACATATAAAACTAAATGAAATCATTGCCGAAATTATTACCGTTATTAGAACATACAAAAATCGAATTTTTTTATCTTCTGCTTCTTTATAAGACAAATATGCATTCACAATCAATAAGATTAAAAGTGGATTCCACCCTAAATATGGAATTAGAAATCCTAATCCTAATGAAATTATTGTTAATAACCGATTTTTTCGATCAGGTGATAAAACCCATTTTTCATAAAATTCTTTTATATTTCTATGGCTTAATTGTAAAATACCAACTTTCAATGTATACAATATGTTCTATATTGCACTGAATCTAATGTTACTTTCATAACTTACTTCCACTCGATAAAAAAAAGCTAATTTCAAAGCTCGCACTATACTATAATCATAACGCCCAATCAAATACCGCACCAGTAACTGTTATTGCATAGGAAGATGCATTACGGATTATTCCTCTATATTTACCACTAGTTGGTGCATTAGCCGAAATATAACGTCCACTAGTATTTCCACTCCATTCAGCAATTGGCAAATGTGTATCCTTATTGCTAATAGCTGTATAAACAGTAGCTGTTCTATTTAGTGAAAATCTTAATACAATATAACTTCCTGACAATATCCAAAAATCAGAACCAGAATCTCCGCTTGGAGTTAAATACATAATTTCTCCATTATTTAAGGTTTTAGAAGGAAATGATTGTGCTGGTGAAACATCATTATTATCTTTTAAATTAATTGACCAAATTCCCTCTTCTCTAATTACTCCTTCTTCAGTAACAATTTGGTAATAAAGTTCTCTAGTATTTATTTCAAAATTTACATTTGCAGCATTAACTGGTAGTGCTTTTAATGTAATAAATACACATCTTGAAAAAACTTATGGCAAGAACGAATACAACCTCCACTACCTCTACCGTGAATTCACCGGGGATTTCTTTAAGATGTATCTGGATTTTTTCCCGAAGAACGCTTCTTCCCTGAAGTTCAACAAGTTCTATTTCCACGTGATGTCACTGTGCCTGACTCTTCACGTTAACCTCGGGCTCTCCCTGCGGAAAATCTCCCAGGCTTTGAAGGATCTTTATAACATCCGGATCTCACACCAGCAGATCGCCAACTACTATAAAACTGCTGCTATCTGTGTAAAACCTTTCGTGGACAACTATGACTATCATGCCGACAGCACTTTCACTGCTGATGAAGCCTATATCAAGATTAGTGGTATCAAAAACTTATATCTGGTTCATTATGGATCTTGCAAAACGCTCCATCATCGGTTATCAGGTCTCTGACAAACGCGGCGTCAATCCCTGTATCATGGCAATGCGTATGGCTTTTAGACATTTCAAAGAGCTTCCAAAAAACTTCCGCTTTATCGCAGACGGTTACAGTGCCTATCCTCTGGCTGCCCAGCATTTCTTTCATGAATTTGGAGATGCCTTCAAGTTCAGCATTACCTAGGTGATTGGACTTACCAACGACGATGCGGTTTCCAAAGAGTCCCGTCCATTCAAGCAGATGATCGAGCAGCTGAACCGAACCTATAAAGCGTCCTACCGAAAAACAAACAGATTTGACAACATCGACGGTGCCAACTATGACCTTGCTCTGTGGGTTGAATATTATAACTTTCTGCATCCCCACAAACACAACAACTATAAAGTCCTGAACACAGTAGAAATGCTGGAAGTCGCTCACAACATGCCCAGAAAATGGCAGATGCTGTTCTTCCTTTGCCAACAGACAATCCTGAATCTCCAGAAACAGAAAAATGCGTAAATGGAGCGGAACCGTTGTCAGGAGGATCGTGGAATACTGGAGCATGAAGTGCGAGGATATGCCGTGAAAACCTCTTGACATAAGGTTCACGTATTATCCTGTTTAGCAGAAATGGGTAAGTACGCCCTTTTCTGCCTTCCGGCGAGGATAGGTCCGGGCAGATCCTGAATTGGATCAAGGGACCGGTTCCTTGCAAGTTCTTAGGGCAGCGCCCTAAGCCTTCGGCGGGTCTTCCGTCTTATATATTTGCAATTTTTAAGGTTCGTTTGAGCCTCTTATTTTCGGCTCAGTTTTTCATAGATTACTTGACACTACCTTTTTTATATAACCTTATATACGAATGCAACTCGTAAAAAGTTTTAAACATATCTATTTTTTTTTGAAACTTTCTAAAAAAAATAATCGTATATATTCATAAATACATGTAAAATACTTATTACCCAGTCAATACGAAAGGAGAGATAGGATGGATGACCGTACTATTATAAATCAAATTCAAAAAGGAGATCATAAATCACTCGAATTATTAATTGATAAATACAATCGTTATGTTACCGTTATCGTTTTCAATATCTTAAATGGAGTGATGGGAAATGAGGATATTCAGGAAGTTGTAAGTGATACATTTTTTCTTCTTTGGAAAAATATACATAAAGTAGACCTTGATACCTTTTCCGATTTAAAAAATTATCTGGCAACCATTGCAAAAAATGCTGCAAAATCTAAATTACGTGCATACAAACAGACACTTCCGTTAATGGATGAAATACTAAATACTGATGAAAATGAAATCGAAAAAATTCATACGAAAGACTGGGTGATCAGTTGCATACGGCAGTTAAAACGTTCAGAACAAATAGTTTTGATCAAATATTATTACCAATGCAAAACAATCAAAGAAATTTCAGATGAAGAACTTCTACCTGAATCTACTGTGAAAACAAGATTACGAACTGGAAAAATACATTTAAAAGAATTATTAGAGAAAGGAGAGTAAATATGAACTATTATGAAATATTCGATCTTGTAGAAGATGAATGTGTTGATATTTTGCCAAATGATAATCTTCCTGATGATTTTGATGATATTTTTACTGCGGAAAATACAAAAAAAATGGTATTCGATAAAATCAATACATTAAATAATTCTCAGACGCGAAGGAAAAAACTCACTCCAAAAAAATTAATTATCATTTCTATTGCAGCTGCATTATTGATATCCGGCACTGTTATCGCAAAACCTTATTGGAAATTATGGCAGGAGGGCGGTGCCGAAGAAATAACAAATGATAATCGGGAATTAATTGGAAAAGAAGTATGGACTGATGCATTTGTGACGACCTCAGAAGAATATGAAAATTACTTAAAACACCCTCCCATTTACAAATTACCTGAAAATGATATTGTTAAATCCATTGAAGGTGACGTATTAGGACCTAATTCCGTAAACATTTTTCCAACATCCGAAAAAGATAATCAATTTTTATCTCCGGAAGTAATAATGATGAATAATGCACTTGTTGTATTTACTACTACTGACAGCATAGGATGGAAATTAAAAAAAGGTGACATTATCAACTTTGAAGCCGAACTTTATCCAACTTATGGACATTCAACATCTATTTTTTGTATTTTACCTATTATTGACGGCGAACTTAAAGAAGATATGGAAATTTTCAACGCAAACAAGGTTTCCTATCATTACACAATCACAGAAGATTGCTATTATAATCTTGGAATACTTAGTGCCAGCCCCAGTACAATCAGTTTTCATGAAGGAACAATTTCAATAATCAGTGGCCAAGGTACAAGCGACTAGGGGACAAGTCCATAGTCACACTTCTCTTCAAGTACGCCGAGGCGTACTTGCTGCGAGGCTTTATCTTGGAAAAAGATTGGACTCCCGCCAAGAATAACTTGTCGCAACTCACCACCTATAGAGGTGGGAGTCTTATCTTCTTTCAAGATAAACGGTTCTCCTTCCAAGCCAAAGGGCGCTGCTCGTGTCAAGATGCTGGGGTCAAAAGCCCTGTCATCGAACGTCCCTTTTTTGCTTTTTGTTGCTATTTAATTTATAAGTTTCTACCGTAGTTTTCGGTATATTTGGTGTCGATTGTAACTATACCCTTCCCATATTCTTATGCCAATAGAGGATTTTCTGCATAGTTTGAAGACCCTTTCACATAGTGAAAGAGTTTTCGAAAATTCAACGCTGCGATTTTACTTCCGAAAAAGAACCTTCCTCTTTGTTTTCCACGAGGAAGCTTTTCCAGATGATAGTTTCTTCGAAGAATTGAGGGAATCGTTTCTATTCCGTTTCGTATCCTGCGATACAGATTATATGTTTCACTAGACATTCTCTCCTCTAGTGCGAGGCGAATAAGGCTCTTTTTCGTAATAAGTACTCTTGCTATATTTTTGAA
>NZ_JBQHSE010000066.1:0-3648 GCF_052066395.1 Bariatricus sp. HCP28S3_A4
TCCACATTTACTCAAATCTCTGATATGATTGATTTGGGACATTTTGAGCATCTTCCTTTCCTCCTTTGAATAGATTGGTCTCTACCAAAGGATAACGGTATTGGTTAAGTGATTCAAGATGTCCTGCTTTATTGTGGGAAATTCCCAATCCGATATTTGGGAATTTTACTTTCCGATTTGAGGTACTTTTATTTTACTATATACACGCATCAAAGCTTTGTGCTACGAAGGCGATGGATATACCCTGGCTTTAAAGAGGCTTAGTCCTGGAAACCGTTTCCAGTGGCCGCGCACCCCGAAAGAAGCCAGGGAGATATCCCCGGAGCAGTTCAGGCTCCTGATGAACGGCTTTGCGGTTGAGGGCTCCATCCGTGAATACTATCCGGAGAAAGACCGGAAATAAACTCGTTACAAATAAATTGAATTTAATTGTAACTTTTACTTGATACTCGTTATAACAAGTGATATAATATAATTATAAAACTATAACGAGGAGGTCCGTTATGGCTATTATCAAGCAGTATCACGCTGACACAGATACCACATACGTATACGAATCAACCAGTTACTGGGATGCTGAGAAAAAGCAGTCCCGTTCCAGGAGAAAGCTCCTGGGGAAACTTGACCCTGTAACAGGCGAGATCGTCCCCACCGGCACCAGAGGCAGAAAAAAGAAGGGAGCTGCCGAGACTGGATCCGCTTTATCTGAAACAGCCGGATCCGTTTCTGCAGAAGCGGAAGCCAGAATCCGCGAACTGACTCTTGAACTTTCCCTCAGGGATTCACGCATCGCTGAGCTCGAAAAGGAAAACAGAAAACTGACGGATGACATCATAAGCATCCGACGCGGCCTGGAGTCCTGCCTCCGCATGTGCCCCGCACTTTCTGAATGATCAGCAGGAGGGACGGCAGCACATGAAAAAGAAACTCAGCACACTCAGGGAAACGGTCTCACAAATGAATACAGATGAACTCCGCTCATCCCTCATCATGATGATGGGCGCGTATTCGGGAGAACTTTCCCTGGCTGAGGAAAGATCACGCGCGGATACGGAGATGACCGTCCAGTTCCAGAAAATGAAGGACGACCTTGCAAAGGCCACTCTTGAGAACGAAACCCTTAAGAAGGAGAATCTCCGCCTTACCGAACAGCTCCGTCTCCGTAACGGGGACCTGTTCGGCCGGTCCACAGAAAAGACAGAAGACATCATTGACAGTGTATGCTCCGGGGCAGATGCCGCCGACCCTGTCTCCGAGGATATCCCTGCCGATGATCCGTCTTCTGATCCGGATAAGGAAGAAAAATCCGCAGCGAAAGGCAGCACCGGCGGCAAAAAAGAGCGGAAACCCTCAGGAAAAAAGAAAAAGGGTAAGCGTGCAGAAGATCTCTCCAGGCTTCCCGGCAGGACAGAGTTCCAGTTCGACGTAAATGCGCTGAATGATGAATACGGCGAAGGGAACTGGCGCATAGCCTATTGGGAACCGCACAGGATGCTGGAGAGCATTCCCTGCACAAAGTATGTCAGGACGTTGTATACCCCTGTCATTTCGGCAGGACTGGAGCATTCTCTCGTCAGGATCCCTGCATCAGGGCAGCTCCTTCCCAGATCGATCGCAACCCCGTCACTTGTTGCAGAGATCATGTACAATAAGTTTGTCCTTGGCCTTCCTCTTTACCGTCAGGAGGCGGATTTCATCCGCAGCGATGTTCCTGTCTCACGCCAGACCATGGCCAACTGGGGCATCCGTTTTGCGCTGGACCTTTTCGGTCCGGTCTATGATTACTATGCCCAGCGAGAGAAAACTCTGTCAAAAATTACAGATATTTAACATAAGCACCATGGCGTAGATGGATATCGCAGCATGCAGGTATACTTAGAAAGAGAGGGGTTCCCATATAGCAAGACAACTATACACAAGTATATGAATTCAATACTTGGGCTGAAATCTATTGTTCGCCCCAAAAAACCAGGATATGAGCATGGTAAACCGCATAAGGTGTTTGAAAACAAAATACAACAGAACTTTACGGCAGATGAAATCAATCAAAAATGGTGTACCGATTTTACCTATTTGTTTTTGGAGAACCATGATGTACGTTACAACTGTACAATCATAGATCTGCATGATCGAAGCGTTATTGCCAGCATAACAGACCGGCATATCACAAGCGATCTTGCTATCCGTACCTTGCAGAAGGCGCTGGAATCACAGCCGGCGCTTAAGGGGGAATTAATCCTACACTCGGATCAAGGATCTCAATTTACTTCCAAAGCCTTCCTGCTGAAGCTGTGCAGGTACAACCAGTGTGATGAAACCGTCCTGCAGGTCGTCTGTGACGGAAGGAAAGCAGGTTCTTTAGGCTACATGTGGGTTCACACATCGAGTGAGCTCTTTTCCGGTCACCCCATTGTCTTATTCCGCTTTGAACTGACAAGAGGGACCGAACATTTGAGAGAGTTTTACCTCCGGTCAGGCTACAAAGGTTTTCTTACCAGCGATGCCTATGTCTCTTATGAAGTGCTGGAGAGGGAATCACAGGAAACAGAAAACTCCGGTCCCATCATCCGTGGAACAGGCTGCCTAATGCATGCGCGCCGCAGGTGCACTTATGCCATGCGTGCCCTTGGTGTAAAGAACTATACACCGGATGAACTTGTCGAACTGCCTGAATACAAGGGGCAGGCTCTGATCGATGAGATCTATCAGGCGGAGACCCCGCTCAAACAGCTTTCAGCTGAAGAACGCCATAAAGGAAGACAGGAGAAAGTGCGTCCAAAAGTGGATGCTTATTTCGAGTATCTGAAAACCCTCAACCCTGATGATCCGTCGTACAGTGCCAGACTCAGGGATGCGATAAAGTATTCCCTGAATCAGGAAGACAGGCTGCGCATGTTCCTTGATGATCCTAACATCCCGTGCGACAACGGCTTTGCAGAGAGGAGCATCAAGCCCTTCGCCATCCTCAGAAAGAACTGCCTCTTCAGTTTTTCAGTCGACGGTGCCCTTTCCATGGCCATCATCTTCTCACTTGTGGAGACTGCCAGGGCGAACAAAGCGCATCCGTACTACTATCTGATGTACCTGCTGGAAAAGATGCCGGCTCATATGGATGATACGGATCATGATTTCCTGCCGTCCATGATGCCCTGGTCAGAGGAATATAAAAAGTATGAGTTCATGAAAAAACAGGAATTCATCCGGGGATCTTCAGAACAGGAACCTGTTCAGGCACCTAAGACTCCCAGAAAGAAAGACAGGAAGAACCAGGCAGCCTGATCATGATCGGTGTATCATGAAACTAAGAGAGTATACACTGGTCTACAAACTCTAAAAAGTCCATGGACTTTTTAGAGTGATGCTGGATTTTGTCTCAAGACTATTATACAGGAGGCAGAATCTGATTCTAGACACAATTTATTTGACGCTTACTGAACGGGAGCAGATTATTGAAAAGAAAACATTAGAGGCAGCTGCAAGCGGTGAAATATATCCAACCATCTCCTTGTATGAGGTAATGGATATGCTGGGGTGAGCTGTTGTGGTCAAGCTTTTTTGTAACATTTGTGGCTAAAAAATTCATTGGATTGTTGCTTGGATAATACCGGAGTTTCCAGTGTATGTAAAGGATGCTTCGCACCGCCTTTG
>NZ_JBQHSE010000067.1:0-3508 GCF_052066395.1 Bariatricus sp. HCP28S3_A4
TCTGCAAAATGCACTTGATTCGCGGGCAGCTAAAGCATAAATCGCTATTTTGTTAGCTGAAATATTGAATTTTCAAGGTACGAAGCCCATTTTGGGTATGGGAAGTCTTAGTAAATTACTCTTAAATCGTTCATCTTTCGCTGTAAACAGCTTTTTCTCATAGACCTCGCCTTTTTTCACAATGCGACATCCTTCTCTTATCTCACCATCTTCTCCCAGTATCTCTTTCTTGGTTCGAACATGTTTCCCATTTTCAGCATAGAACATATTTCTACTGGCAGTCTTGACGATTGGTTCATCCAATAGCTTTCGTTCTGCAAAAATCAGATGAATGTGATAATTTGTTTTTCTTTTATTGTGGTGCAAAGCAGCAATACACTCCGCTCCGTAATTCTGTTTGAAATGATTTGTAAAAAGCTGCAACAATCTTTCCGGCTGATACTCTATAAAACTCTCCGGCAAGGCAATAATCAGTTCTCTTGCCTCAATGCATTTACCCTCCGTCCCGCTTTTTGCAAATTCTTCCTGATTACATTTTGCAAGTTCCCGCCAGAATTTCCGTTCTGTAGTTTCATAAACTGCATAGAGATTTTCCTGTTTTGCGTGACTGGATATATAAGTGATTCTGCCTTTCACATTGCTTAGCTTTGTCATTTGAATAAATGAATTTCTTCCGATAGGCACTCCCTCCTTGTCTTCGACAAAATAAATTTTGCCATATCATTTGTGAGTGGATGCATCGGCATCCGTTTACGAACTATCCGCCTGTCGGCGGAACAGCTCCCGGCAGGGCGAAATACCCAGAGCATAAACGAAGTTTGTGCGATGGGTGTATTTCGCTCTCAAACGCCGAGGGCTTTGTGAGATACTTCCTTCCTCTGCCATAACTGGGGGGTGGCTTTTTATTTTGGGCGTATCCGCCCTCTTTTTCTGCCCGTATCCGGGCTTATTTTTTCACTAACAACAAACCGACTATTACTCTTCTGTCTGCTTTATTCCGGTATCCTTGCCCGTACATACTCTAAATCTCCGCAATACGGTGTTCCAACCAGATACCATTCTCTCGCCGGATTCATTTCCATTCTGGTTTTTACCCATTGATCATCTACTAATACTTCCAAGCATTCTCCACAGTGAAATCCTGGATCAATCCATAAGTCTGATGACAATAATCCATATCTTTTTTTATAACTGTTGTAACCTAATCTTCCTTGTCTCATGGTGTCATTCTCCCTTCATTTATCATTTCCGCAAGGACGCCCTGAATCAGGGCCCCCTTTTGAAAATCTCCTTGCTTCGCCATCCAACTCCCGACTGCACCTTACCGGCTTTCTCCTTGTCTGTTATCTACAGGTGCGTGCCACGCTCCTGTCATTAGGTAATCAAGCAGAACTTTTACCATCGAAAGTCCTCATGCATTCCGCACTTATCCAAATATTCCTGTCTCGCCTTTTCCCGTTCTTCCTCAGTTGGTGCTGTTTTGAATGTTGTATATAACTGACGCTTTACCATACTGTCTAATTTTTCCATCAATGCTTTTTCTATCTCCGGTAGATATTCTTCATTTCCGGCAAGATGATAGTGGAACAATGCCAGTAATAAATCTTTTGGTATCTGTACCTGTGCTTTTCTTTCCATGCTTCTCCTTTCCGTGACGGTCGTGACGATGGTGACGATATTTTCACTACCGACACGCTATATAAAATACCGTCACAACCGTCACATATCGTCACGCTTGTTTTCCGACAGAGGTTAATCTGATTTTTCTTCCATCGTGTCCCCGTTCCGTTTTATACTGAATTCCATATTCCAGAATTAGACGTTCCAGGCTGACATTTAATTTTCTTGATAATGCGTTCGGCTGCATTTCCACCTGCAATACTTCCACAAGCTCTGTTGCTGTTCCTACCCACTCTGGCGTAGTTTCTGTTACAAGTTCTTTTATTTTTTCCAACACTGGATCTTCTGGTTCTTTCCAGAGTTCCGTTTCCGTCTTGGTAAGTTCCCAGACACATCTCTCCCGGTTAAAGTTCAACCATAGTTTCTGATCCTGCTGATCACGCCCTGCCACTTCCAGAACTGCCTTATTATCTGTACGCTTTTCTTTCTGCATAACAAATGCTCCGTCTGCTGCTCCCAACAGACCATTCGTGCCGGAAATCATATCAAAACTATCGGAAGATTCCATTTTTCTCATATGATGCACAACCAGAAAGCAGATGCCATATTTGTCACTGAACGCTTTCAGCTTCGTTACAATCTCATAATCACTGGCGTAACTGAATTTATCTCCACCAACTTCACGAACTTTTTGAAGAGTATCAATGATAATCAGCCTTGCGTCTTTATGCTCTGTCACAAATGTTACAAGCTGTCTTTCCAGTCCGTCATTGAGCGATTTGGATTTTGTAGCAAAATAAAATTTCTCACTGCCTTCCGTTCCAAACATCTGTGATAATCGCTTCTGCAATCTTGCATAATCATCTTCCAATGCCAGGTAGAGAACTGTTCCCTGTCTGACTGAAAATCCCCACAATGGAAGTCCTTTACTGATGTGATACCCAATCTGTGCCATGAAAAATGATTTCCCGATTTTTGGTGAACCCACAAACAGATACGTTCCGTTATACAGAAGTCCATCTACAATCGGCAATTTGGGTGGATATGCGGTGTCATATAATTCCATCATGGAAACGGTTTCCAGATCGTCTGGATTCTTTTTATTTGCTGATTTTATTGTATTTTCCGCATTATTTGTGGCTTGCAGATTGCCCTTGCCGGGCAAATCTGCTATACTTTGGTTGGTTTTAAAATTTTGTAATGGCTGTTCCACATCTGCGCCAACAGATGCAATCGGAGCAGTCATTTTTTCTTTTGCTGTCATTCATTTTCCCCTTTCAGTCCGTTCAATGTCTCTGCGACCAGTCTCAGGGTACTCAGTAACTCTTCATTTTCATCACTGCACCTTTTCAGACGTTTCAGTTCTTCATAAATCTCTGCCATCTGGTTTCTCAGTGCTTTATAAACTCTTGGATTTCCCTGTACCACAATTTCCCGATCAGTCAATCGTTTCGTGATATAGTCCTGTTTGCTGAGTCCTGACAACCGGACACATATATCAATCTGCTCTGCCTCTTCCGGTGACACCCGGAATGCTACGATTTTGTTTCTCCATCTTCCTTTACTGTCCAGATTCTTCTCCATTTGATTTTTCCATCCTTTCAATATCCAGCTTTTCAGCCATTTCTGTCTGTTTTGTCGGGAACAAATGAGCATATCGGTAAGTGATATCAATACTCTCATGTCCCACACGGTCTGCAATCGCAAGTGCCGAAAATCCCATGTTAATCAGCAACGATACATGTGAATGTCGAAGAAAATCCAAACGTTTGGATTTTCTCCGATATCCAAACTTAAATAAAATCCAAACCTTTTGCAGATGGCGCAGGAAATGCGGTACATAACACCTGAAAAGGTTTGGATTTTATTTTCATCCTTTCTTTCGGAC
>NZ_JBQHSE010000068.1:0-3447 GCF_052066395.1 Bariatricus sp. HCP28S3_A4
TCTCCGATATCCAAACTTAAATAAAATCCAAACCTTTTGCAGATGGCGCAGGAAATGCGGTACATAACACCTGAAAAGGTTTGGATTTTATTTTCATCCTTTCTTTCGGACACCGCAGAAATTTACGAGAGATCCATCAGAGTTTTTCCATTTTGCAGATACTTTTTTATCGTTCTCATCTTCTAAAGTAGCAAGTGCTTTTGCTTTCTCCTCGGTTGTAATGTCAAGATAGATCATCGTAGTCTGGAGCTGTTCATGTCCAAGTAAAAAGGAAATCTGTACGATATTCATTCCATCCTCCAGCCAGTGTGAAGCCTTCGAATGCCTGAATTGATGGGCATGGAGATCCAGTGGCACATCTCTGCAGTTTTCATGGGCTGACTTTGCATACTTTTTCAGCATCTTGCTAATGGCTGGCTGAGTCATTTTTCCGTGGCTTCCGGTGTTCCTCGAATAAAAGACATAGGCTTCCGGATCAGGCGTTTCCCCATGAAACTCTCTTAAGTACCGTGTTAAATGGGCAACAACTTTTGGCAGCAGGTAAAGTGTGCGTATCTTGCTTCCCTTTCCGATAATGACAACGTATGCTTTTTCGGCGGATAGATGAAGTTGATTGTTCTTCATCGACAGTATCTCATCCAACCGGGCGGCAGTGCTGTATAAGAGGATGATAAATGCCAGATCCCTGCGTCCACATTTACTTGAGGGATCAGGAGCCTCCATTAATGCCTTTACTGCTTCCCGGGTCAGGCCTTCCACTTTCTTTTTCAGGCATTTCCTTCGGGGAATTTCGGATGCTTCCAGATATAGATGCAGGTAAGCAGCGTCACGGCCGCTGAGATATTTTAAAAATGCACGCAGGGCTGCCAACCTGTTATTACAGCTATCCGGGCTGTTTTTTCTCGATTTTTGCAGCCATACAAGCCACTCTTCTATAACTGTATGGTGGAACACATCGGCACTGAGGCTGCCACATTGAACCTTTTTTTCTTCTTCGAGGTATGTCAGATACAACGCCAATGTATCCCGGTATGATTTCAATGTGTTCATGCTGTCTGTTTTCTGAGACAGGACATAGTTGTTCAGGAATTCTGAAATATACCCGGCAATCCGGATACTTTCCTTAGTAGGTTTCTTCATCCAGGGGCACCTCCGGTATCATCCACTCAGAACTGTTTTCTGTCTGCTCTTTTATGATCTCTGAAAGACCGGGAACAATAGAATAGTAGTATTTTGTGCTTTCAAGCGTTGTATGTCCCATACTCTTGCTCAGATATACAAGTTTGTCATGGAATTCAAAACCATAGCCTGTCCATTGGTTGAGGTTTGTTACAGCATAATGGTGGCGGAATTCGTAGGCGGTGGCGTGAGACGTATTGGCTTTGCGCCATAATAGGTTGAAATTTTTTGTTACCCATCCCCGGTTGAAATGGGAATTCCTTATGGAAGGGAAGAAATATTCCCTCTCTGGCACGATGCCGTTAATGGCTGCATCATATCTGCGCATGATCTCCAGCATGGAATCGTGCAAAACAATGTAGTGCTGGTCATGGCCCTTGGAATACTGGATATCCAGTATCCCTCTCCCCAGATCCACATTTTTCCTGAGGAGCAGCCGGGCTTCATTTGTACGGATTCCACTGCTGTAAAGAAGCCTGAAAAACACAGGGACAGACATTTTTCTTATAATGGTTTCTTTCCTACTGTTGATGACCGGTATGCTGTCACATTCATGGAAAAACCGGATAAGTTCTTCCTCTGTAAAGGCATGTGGGAGGTATCTCCGCCTTTCTTTCCGGGGAATCTGCGGAGGCTGGACATTGGACAAGCCCCGCATGTTGAGAAAACGGACGAAGCTGTCTACCACATAGATCCTCGACCTGCAGGAGTTGTTAGTTTCCGTCCTCCGCTTCCGGCACCAGCCGTCAACCATTTCCTGTGTCAGTGCGGTAGCACACGGATCATTCGCGTGGCAGTAATGGTCAAACAGCATCAGGTTTTCCTCATAGGAAGAATCATTCCATCGCTGGGATGCCTGCCGGTACCTTATAAAGCTATGGATCTGTGGGGAAAGGAACGAACGGAATTCTTTCATATGGACAGCACCTCCTTTGCCAGGGGGAACTGTTCCACGCTCAGGGCGCATTCCTTTAAATGTACAAAATCTGCCCTTAGATAAGGCTCAAGGGAATCCGGGGCTGTATGTCCGAGAGTCTGTGTGATCACAGGCTGCGGTACACCGTTTTCCAGCATAGAGGATGCCAGGTTGTGCCGGAAGATGTGTGTCCCCTTCCTGTCTCCTGGCTTCTGCCGCACTCCTGCAATCCGACAGATTTTTGCTACGATGTTTGCAATTCCCTGGGTGGACAATGGAGAAAAAGGATGCGTTTCTGTCAGGAACAGGCGGGGACAGCCGGTATCCGGCCTTTCCGATTCCAGGTAATCATATATGGCATTCCCTACAACAGCAGAAAGAGGAAGTTCTAAGGGTACGGATGTTTTCTGCTGTGTGACCAGTATCCGTTCATTTTCCCAGTCAATGGAATGGAAAGTAAGTCCGGCGATGTCACACCCCCGAAGCCCCGTAAAAAGGAGCAGGAAGAAAACCGCCCGATTGCGGGCGGAAACTTCGCCTTTTTCTGCCGTTTCCCGTAGAAGCCAGACCTCGTCCTGCGTAAGATACTGGATATTTTTTCTGCTTTCCCTTAGCACAGGAAGGAAACTGAGCACCTTCCGGCACTGGGCAGCTTTCCAGTTAAGCCCTGCTTTGAATACTGCGGCTATGTTTTTCTTGTAAGAGCAGCTTCTTTGCAAAGAACCATCTTCTGCGAGAAAGAATGACAGGACATCCTCTTCCGTTATTTCATCCAGACACTGGGCACCCCGTTGCTGCATCTGATGTAAAAAAGATGCTGTATTGAGTGCTTCGCCCCGTATGGTCGCTTCCTTCTTTCCCCGTTTTTCTTCATACATACGGTAAAAATCAATCAATTCCCGGAATTCCGGACAAAGCAGGTGATAGGAGCCCCTCTCAAACAAAGTGTGTCGGCTTCTACCATCAGGCATGCGACCGAAGTTATCAAACTGCTCCAACGCCCCGATGATAGTTCTTTTGTTTCGCAGATAGTCTTTAGAATGCGGAACTTTTAAGTAATCAAGGTAAGCATCCCGGTAGGACTGCCAGCCGTGGCTGCCTGCTTTAGCCAGTATACGGTTGATCTCCTCCCTGAACCGGCGTATGTAAGTACTGGAATAACCATTGTTTTCCATGAAGGAAAGAAGCTCTTCATGGTGCTCTTTTAAGTTTTGTAAATCCATGGTATGACCTCCCTTTTTGTTATAAGGGAATCATACACCAAAAATAAAATCCAAACCTTTTCAGATGCTATTTATTGCATTTCCTGCATCATCTGCAAAAGGTTTGGATTTTATTTAAGTTTGGATATC
>NZ_JBQHSE010000069.1:0-3424 GCF_052066395.1 Bariatricus sp. HCP28S3_A4
CAGCGCCCTGAGCCCCCGGAGGGCCTTCCGTCTTATATATTTGCAATTTTCAAGGTTCGTTTGAGCCTGTTTTTTTCGGCCCAGTTTTTCATAGATTACTTGACACTACCCGATCACATACTTGTTGATAAACACGTTGGATTTCTTCTTTAGTTGCCAGTAAATCCGAAAAAGCACTTGCACTTCCAGCTGAAACGCCCATATGAAATGCATATTCATAATTCTGTTTCTCCATCCATCCCGCAACAAATCCTGCCACCATTGAGTCGCCTGCACCAACAGCATTTTTTAATACTCCTTTAGGTGCGGACGTAGCATAAATCTTTCCATTTTCCGCAGCCAAAACCGCTCCTTCGCCAGCCATAGATACTAATACGTTAGCAGCTCCCATTTCCTGAAGTCTTTTAGCATAAGGGATAACTTCCTCTCTTGTCTTTAATTCCACCTGAAATATCTCCCCCAATTCATGGTTATTCGGTTTCACCAAAAACGGATGGTATTCCAATACATTTAACAACAGCTCCCGAGTCGCATCCACGACACATGTAACCCCTCTTCCCTGAAGCTTATCCATGATTCTCCGGTAAATATCATCAGGCATCGTACTCGGAATACTTCCTGCTAAAATCAAGATGTCATCCTTCCCCAGAATATCCAGTTTCTTCATTAGTTGTTCAACCGCTTCTTCATTAATATCAGGACCAGATCCATTAATCTCCATTCCATCAATCGATTTTAGCTTCAGATTAATTCTTGATATTCCATGATCAAGTTCAATAAAATCCGATTTTACTCCTGACAATTTCATACATCTGATAATCTCTTTACCAGTAAACCCGGCAACAAATCCCAATGCGGTATTCTCAATTCCAAGATTTCCAAGTACAGTTGATACATTGATTCCTTTTCCTCCCGGAAGAAGTAACTCAGAATTCGTACGATTGGTCAAACCCAATCTAAAATTGTCAACAGAAACAATGTAATCCAGCGATGGATTAAACGTAACCGTATAAATCATCTTTTTACCTCCTGTCTTTTTTATGATTGTATTATATCTTCATTTTCAGTCATAGTCAATCATACTAATCCGCAAACATTCAATTTCTGTTTTAGATATATTGCACAAATTTGATTTATTTTGATTATTTATGATTGTTTTGTCTTTTCTCCGTTTTCGCAGAAACAGAGGTGGGGACAGAAGCAGAGGTGGGGACAGCATCGCTACGATAATTCCGGTAATCATAACCCAAATAACCTGTACCGTCACAGAAGCATTCGGTACCGCAAACAGGAGTATTCCGGTAATCGGCAAGAGCACTGCCGACAAAAGCATCCATGGACGTGCTTTTCCTTCTTTTGTCTTTGTACGATCGATCAGCTGTCCCATTGCGATGTTTGTAACTGCATCAATTACTTTGGACAGAATCGGAAATACCATCAAGAATGCACCGCCCCAGACGCCTGTAAGCTTCAGTACATCCGTATAATAGACATTTAGATAAGATGCAAGTACTGCATTCAGCAAGAGTGCTCCTGCCGGTCCCACCAAATACCCCAACCATTTCTCACCTTTTGTCACATCTGCCGATTTGATCCGGCTGGCCGGAAGCCAATTCTTTTTTGTATCCCTCATTTTTATCTTCTCCTTATTTTATATAGCTTGCTATCATTATTTTCCCACCATTGCTGCAATCCCCTTAAGATAGTGTCCATTAGCCATCTGAAGTAATCCCTTCGCAAGTGAATCATTCATTGTACCTCCACTGTTAATGACCGCTGCACGAAGCGGACAGTCCACCGCACAGATCAGTGTCATGCGATAAGACGGATTTGACATATCTTTTTTTCCGCCATAACTTTTTGCAATAATATTTTCCGTTACTTTATACTGAATCTTCATGACAACAAAACTGTCTTTCATCTCCATACAGGTATTATCCAAAGTAAAATGCCCTTTCTTCGGTTCCTCTGTCACAGGTACTGCATGTCCCATCAGTTTTTCCCATTCCTCACGCCCCGGAAGTCCTTTGGCCTTTTCATACCAGCTTCCTTTTTGCCATGCCGGAGCTTCGATGTTCTCCCCGCTCACTTTCACTGTTTGCGTAAGTAAAAGATTTCTGCTTGAAGAGCCAATCATCACCACATAGTCACCTTCCGGAATCCTCCACCCTTGATTCCAGATGGCAAAGCTTCTCTCATCCAATGTAAAGCATACTGTTTGTGCTTCACCCGGCTGTAATTCTACGCGAGCAAACCCTTTCAGTTCTTTCTTCGGTCTGAAAATTCCCTCTTCCGGTGGAGCAATATAAAGCTGTACGACCTCCGCTCCGGCTATCGCTCCGGTATTTTTGATTGTAACAGACACCTGCTGCTCTTGAATCTTCATATCACTGTAGGCAAATGTGGTATAAGAAAGTCCATATCCAAATGGATAGCGTACCTCTTTATCTGCCTTGTCATAATAGCGGTATCCCACATAGATACCTTCCCGGTATTCTACATTTTTCTTTTCAAACGTCTCCCTTGAAGCCACATCCTGATAGGACAGCGGCCAGGTTTCTGTCAATTTTCCGGACGGAACTGCTTTTCCCGTCAGCAGATTATATGCCGCCTCTCCTCCTGCCTGACCGGGGAGTCCCATGTACAGAATTGCTTTCACTTTTTCTTCCCACGGAATCTCCATGGCACTCCCGCCAAGAAGAAGGACGACCGTATTGTCATTTACGGAAGAAACCGCTTCGATCATTCGGTTATGCCCCTTAGGAAGCATCATATTCTCCCGGTCAAGAGCCTCCGATTCATAAGCATCCGGAAGTCCTGCAACGACCACAGCTATTTCATGCTTTGCAGCCGCTTCCTTTGCCGCTTTCAACGATTCCTCTGTCACATTTCCATCCGCGTCGCAACATGCCACGTATGGGATTTGCATTTTCCGCCAGTCATTGGATGCTAGAATTTCATCCCGATTATCGGAAATACTATGAAAATATCCATACCTGCTGCATGATGCTGAAAGACTACATGAGCAGTGACGACGGCCAGGAACTCCGGCTTCTCCTTCAGGATGCCTTCGACGGATACTGTGATTTCGAATCCAGCAGCTATGGTGAACTGGAAATTGCCGCTTCCTTCCAGGGAAGTGTCTATGCACTCCTGCAGCCGGAAGACAAAAAACAGTTTTTGTGAAATACGGGGACAGGTTCCGTGACAAATAAATGAGACACGGAACCTGTCCCCTTGGTCAATCCATTTAGGGGTTGTTGTTTAGATGAATCACAGATATAATGAAAGTGTATCTATAATATGAACCCAAAAGGAGACCAGCTATGAAAAGTCAAGTATAAATTAGCCCAAAATTCTTTTTTCGTACCGATGGTAAAAAAGGGTAACTTTAATAAAGCTCCCGGGTGGGTGCATTTTTCAA
>NZ_JBQHSE010000070.1:0-3313 GCF_052066395.1 Bariatricus sp. HCP28S3_A4
GATTATCACATCTTCAAGCTTCTGTCAAGACTTTTTTATTTTTCTTTTTTGCCGATCCGTTCTTCGGAACTCTATTCTTCAGAGCGACAGCTTAAATAGATTATCACATCTCTCGACGTTTGTCAACAACTTTTTTCTTATCAGACTTCTGCATGCCGCCCCCTGGCCTCTGTCTCAGCCCTTTCGGAAATCAGTTATGACCCGCTGCCCGGCTCCTCATTTCTGATTCCTGTCCGGTCAACGAGTCATATCTTACCATTCCATTTCGGAATTGTCAATACTGAATATTTATTTCGCGCAATTCAGTCAATTTACACAATTTCATTTGATTGTTAATTACATTTGAAACACTAAATTCAGTTCACATTTTCCACTCTGTGACAAGCGACATAGTGTCCTTTATCAAATTCACGTAATTTCGGACATTCTTCTTTACATCTTTGTGTCGCATATGGACATCTTGGTGCAAAATGGCAACCTTCCGGCACATCCATAGGGCTCGGCAATTCTCCTTGCAGTTTTATTCTTTCTCGTTTTCTTGCCGTCTCAGGATCCGCAATAGGTATAGCCGAAAGCAATGCCTGCGTATATGGATGGAGCGGATTCTCATACAATTCATTGCTTGTTGTCACTTCAACAAGGTTTCCAAGATACATAACTCCGATTCGAGTACTTATATAACGCACCATTGACAAGTCGTGAGCTGCAAATAAATAAGTAAGTCCAAATTCATTTTGCAAGTCTTCCAGCATATTAACTACTTGAGCCTGAATCGACACATCTAGAGCCGCAATCGGTTCATCGCACATAATAAATTCCGGATTCACACTTAGTGCCCTTGCTATTCCGATTCTTTGTCTCTGTCCTCCCGAAAACTCATAAGGAAACTTTATCAAGTCTTCACTTTTCATACCCACTTTATATAAGAGATATTCCATACGTTCTTTTCTCTCGGCAGAATTCATCCCAATCTGTTTTAATGGCTCTTCCAGAATTTCTTCTACATTCCAAAAAGGATTCAATGCAGAATAAGGATCCTGAAAAATAATCTGCATCTTGTTTTGGAACTGTTTCATTTGTGAAGGTTTCGCAGTTGTGATATCATGTCCCTTATAAGTAAGTGTCCCTCCGGTCACATCATACATACGTATCATTGTTCTTCCAAGCGTTGATTTTCCACATCCGGATTCGCCTACAAGTCCAAACGTTTCCCCTTTTCGAATATCCAAATCTATGTTGTCAACAGCTTTCACGTACTGTGTCTTTCCGCCCAGAAATTTTTTGACAGGAAAGTACTTTTTCAAGCCTTTAGCTGAAATCAATATTTCTTGATTCATCACATTTCCTCCTATTCCTGTTCATTTAAAAAGCACATAGCACGATGTGTTTCGCTATAGTTTTTATACTTCGGCATTTCTTTATAACAGCGTTCCGTCGCATATTCACACCGTTCCGCAAAAGGACAGCCGACCGGAGGATCTATCAATGATGGCGGTACTCCGTCAATCGACTGAAGCCTTTCACCTTCTTTTAAATCCAGTGAAGGAATGGCACGCAATAGTGCTTTCGTATAAGGATGCTTTGGATTATAGAAAATCTCATCTGTCATTCCATTTTCCATAATCAATCCGCCATACATAATTGCAATTTTACTGCAGACAGTCGCAACCACTCCCATATCATGTGTGATAAGCACAATCGATGTGTGATATTCTTGTTCCAATTCTTTAAGCAGGTCGAGAATCTGAGCCTGAATCGTCACATCCAATGCGGTTGTCGGTTCATCCGCAATCAACAGCTGCGGTTCGCAGGCTAACGCCATTGCAATCAAAACACGCTGTCGCATACCTCCAGAAAATTCATGCGGGTATTGCTTAATTCTTTGCTCAGGAACTGGTATTCCTACTTTGCGAAGCATTTCAATTGCTTTTTCTTTCGCTTCCTGTCTGGACAGATTGCTATGGCGCAAAATAACCTCTTCCAACTGACTTCCAATCTTCTTAAGCGGATTCAACGCTGTCATTGGATCCTGAAAAATCATCGTCATCTCTTTGCCTCGGAGCTTGCGATATTCTTCCGCACTCAGTCCAGCTAATTCTTTTCCATTCAACTTCAAAGAATCGTATTCTACTTTGGCATTTTCCGGCAAAATACCCATAACCGCTTTCATTGTAACAGATTTTCCACTTCCGGATTCGCCTACAATTCCCATGATTTCACCTTTTTCTACGGAAAATTCGACTCCTCTGACAGCTTGCACTTCTTGTCCCCGGCTTTTGAATATAGTTTTTAAATTTTTAACTTCTAATACCAACTCTTTACTCATTACTTTCACCTGCCGTTATCTTAGGCTCAACATATACACGAAGTACGTCACCTAATTTGTTAAATGAATATACCGTTAAAATAATTAATATACCTGGTAAAATTGCCATATACGGAGCTTTTTGCAGGTACTGCTGTGAGCTTTGCAGCAAGCTTCCCCAACTAGACATTGGTGCCGCAACTCCAAGTCCCAGGAAGCTCAGTGAACTTTCTGTCATGATGGCATTTGCAATTTCTGCTGTTGCTGCTGTGATAATTGTCGGAAATACAGCCGGCAAAACCTGTTTCACAATAACCGTCATTGGATGAACACCTATGAATTTTGCATATTGCACATATTCTCTTTCCTTTGCAGACAAAACTTCCGATCGAACAAGTCTCGCAATTCCCATCCAGCTGAACAATCCGATAACAATGATAATTGATGCAATTCCTTTTTTGAACAACAAGCTCACCACTGTTACCATAATGATCCATGGAATTGCGGAAAATACATCGACAATCCTCATGAGTATACTGTCAACCAGACCACCGAAATATCCGGCAATCATCCCAACCATCACTCCGATTACGATGGATGTGACCATCGCGAGTACACCAACCACTAAAGATACACGACCGCCATAGAGAACACGTACCAGATAATCTCTTCCCAGTTCATCTGTTCCAAACCAGTGTTCGGCTGATGGTCCGCTTAATTTGTTTACAACATCGATTGCATCCGGATCCACATTACAGAACACAATGAAAATACTGATCAAAATAATAATTATCAAATATGCAGCCGCAAACATAGCTTGTCCGTTATGTCTGAACTCATATTTGACATTTTCCCATCTTCTATTCGTTTTCATACTCTCTCCTCTATTGCATAGATGGTAGTGTCAAAAACTACCTGTTTTTTTGTCCCAAAATTCAATAAAAACCTTGATTTTATGGGAGAATGCAAATAAAAAGAGCATTGACCTCCCTTTTTCTGGTATAATGT
>NZ_JBQHSE010000071.1:0-3060 GCF_052066395.1 Bariatricus sp. HCP28S3_A4
GCAGCGCCCTGAGCCCCCGGAGGGCCTTCCGTCTTATATATTTGCAATTTTCAAGGTTCGTTTGAGCCTGTTTTTTTCGGCCCAGTTTTTCATAGATTACTTGACACTACCGCATAGATTTAATCCGCGGGTCTGTTATACAGTAGAGAACATCTGAAAGTAAATTTCCCAAAATAACTAATGTACCGGAAAGGACAAGAACTGCCATAATAATCGGATAATCCATAGCTGAAATTGCTTTTACAAAATAAGAACCTATTCCCGGCCACGAAAAGATAGTCTCTGTAATAACAGCTCCGGTTACAAGCATCGGTAACGCCATACCCAGCTTCGTAATCAACGGAATCAATACATTTTTGCTTACATGTTTAAACAGAATTTCTGATTTCTTCGCTCCAAACGACTGCTGTACAATAACATAATCTTCTTTAAGCTGAGAAATAGTTGATCCTCTCACATAACGTGTCAAATCAGGTAAAAATCCAATTGTTAATACCATATAAGGCATTGCAAAATGCTGAAGATAATCAATCATACTGTTTTCCAGCCCAATGGTATGCATTCCCATTAATGGAAAGATTTTAAATTTATATCCAAGGAAATACATCATGATCATCGCGATCCAGAATGTAGGTGTCGCTATTCTAATCGAGCAAAAACCGTCAATAATCTTATCCGGCCATCTTCCTTTATTGCTTCCCGCTATCAATCCTAATACAATGGCAAGAAAATATGCAGTTAAATAGGACGGAAGGACTAATTTGATCGTACCTGGTATACGAATCTTGAGATCATATTTAATGCTTGTATGTGATAAAAGAGAATTTCCAAATTCCCCCTGCACAATCTTTCCAAGCCACTTCACGTACTGAACCGGTATTGGATCGTTAAGTCCATATACTTCTCTTTTTGCCTCAAGCTCTTCTTCAGTCATGCTGTCAGTTCTTAAAGCATCGACTGCATCATATGGCGCCAGATTGATCAATGTAAAACAAATCATAGTTACCAGTATCAAAAGCGGAACGGCCTGCAAAATACGTTTTACGATATATTTTAACATTTAATGACTCCTTTCTCTCACATGAATTAAAGGGAGGTGTCTCCACCTCCCTCTGCTCTAACATAATCATGTTATTTCAGTGTTAACTTAGAGTAATCACCAAATGTGTAAATCGGTGCAAATTTAGCTTCTTCCAAACCACCAACACGTGCATTTGTCACAAGTGTTCTTAAGTTTGTTCCAAATGGATAGAAAATTGCCTCTTCTGAAATTGCTCTTTGAAGTTCATTATAAATCTCTTTACGTTCGGCTTCATCCAAAGTAGCGTTACCTGCAACAAATAACTGATCCACTTTTTCACTGTTGTACATAATCATATTATCCTTTGTAGTCATGAATAATGAAGAATACATATCCGGATCAACACCCATTACATAACCACCAAGGAAGATATCATGTTCTTTATCCTCTGGATCATAAGCTGTACTCATATAGCCCGCCCAGTTTACACCTGTCAATTCAGCAGTAATTCCAATTGCTTTTAATTCTGCCTGAATTGCAAGAGCCATGTTAGTCTGAACACTATCTTCTTCAACATAACAGATTTTAATTGCCTTCGATCCGTTCGCTGTTAATTCTTTTGCTTTTTCTACATCCTGATCCCATTTTTCAACATCATCTGTATAGTAAGCGCTTGTGTACGGCAAGAAAGAATATCCAAGATTATAGAATGAAGGATCTGTATATGCTGCTGTCATAATCTCATCACGATTCAGAGCATATAAAATACCTTCACGATATTCTTTATTGCTCATTGCCTCTGTATTTGGATTTAATCTCAAGTACGCAACACGACCTTCGCTATAATTTGTGATATTAAATGCCGGATTGTCATTATATGGATCTAACATATCCGGTGTTCCAATCCATGCATCCACTTCTCCATTCTGAAGTGCCAGAGTAGCCGTATCATCTTTTTCAATTATTTTAAAGACAATTGTATCAATATTTGCCTCTCCACATCCATAATTTGGATTTTTCGTAAATTTCAAGTACTGACCTGTTACATATTCTTCCAGTTTATAAGGTCCTGAACCCACAACTTCTTCAAGCATATTGATATCGAAAGATCCTCTTCCTTCAAAAATATGTTTTGGCAGAATACTTACTTCTGATGATAAAAGTTCAAATGCACTTGCACAAACTGACGGCAATGTAAATGTAACAGTTGTGTCATCTACCTTTTCCACTTTAATCGGCTGGTTATCGACATAAAGATTTTGACCCTGCGCGTTGATACTGTCATATGTATATACAATATCATCTGCTGTCAACGCTTCGCCATCACTCCATTTCAGACCTTCCTTCAATTTCATTGTGTATACAAGTCCATCTTCAGAAGCTTCCATGCTTTCAGCCAGTATATAATTTACAGATCCGTCAGCGTTGATATAATACGCCGGTGAATATAACAAATGACAAGTCATCAGACCAAATCTGTCATCCGCTGTTAACGGATTCAGAGTATTACCGGTATCTCCACCGATTGCATACGTGAAAACGCCATCAACGCCAGCTACCCCAGATTCTGAATTTTCTGTTGTTTCCTGTTTTTTCTGAGTTTCTTCTGTGCTGCTTTTTCCACCACATCCGGCAAGCATGGCTACTGACATGGTAAGACATAATAACACACTTACAATACGTTTTTTCATATTTTTCCTCCATTTTCTTTTGGGATTCCCCATATAATTGCTTCATGATGCTGGTAACATTTCCTATTCCAAAAGTCTAATCATTAATTTAAATACATTTTTCTATATTATTACGATAATCAATAAAACAGTTCAATATATTAGAGTGATAATACACCACTTCATCTCAGTGCCAAAGGAAACAAAATTCATTTATTATTACTATTTTTTTGCACAAAAAAACTGCAAACCTTGTTTCCAAAGTCTGCAGCTATCTCTTTTTATGTACCTTCAAAACCACATACAAAGTTTTATCTCTCCATCCATTTCTTTCCTATCCTACCATTTCAAACTTACTTTCCGCGGAAA
>NZ_JBQHSE010000072.1:0-2843 GCF_052066395.1 Bariatricus sp. HCP28S3_A4
GTACCTTATCTCGCAGACCGGTTTCATAGCTTTCATCTGGAAGAGATAAAAGAATTTTTATTTCCTGTCTGGTAAATACAGCTCTTGCTTTCTTCTTTCCCTTCTTCACAGTGATTATTCCGGTGCTCTTTGAGCCACCTGTCCGGACTTTGAGAGCCACCGTTCCGGAGAAGCGGAGCCACATATTCCGGTAATTCAGAGCCACTTTGCAAGACTCTATTACATATATTTTCCTTTATACTGTAGATACACACCTTTGGTGTGAATACAGATAAAGGAGGTCGTAATTATGACCAAATATCGTGAAATCCTACGTTTGAAAAGCTTAGGATTCAGTGAGCGGAACATCGCACAAAGTTGTGGTGTGTCCAGAAACACAGTTGCCAAGGTCCTGAAGAAAGCAACGGAAATGAGTTTATCATGGCCGTTGGATTTTGACATGACCGACAGCACACTTGAAGAGCTGATGTTCCCCAAGGATAAGTCAGCAACGAATAAACGTATGCCTGACTTTGACTACATCCGTAAAGAACTTCTGCGTAATGGAGTCAACAAAAAACTTCTCTGGGTAGAATACTGCGAGGAATGCCGTATGAATGGCGAGAATCCTCTGATGTATTCTCAGTTCTGCTATTACATCCAAAAAGATGAGGAAAAACGCAGAGCTACCATGCACATCCCAAGAAAACCAGGTCAACAGATTGAAGTAGACTGGGCAGGGGATCCTGCTCACATTATCGATCCAGATACCGGAGAAATCATAGATGCATGGATTTTTGTAGGTGTCTTAACTTACAGCCAGTATGCTTTTGTGAAGGCATATATGGATGAAAAAACGAACAACTGGATCAAAGCTCATATTCAGATGTTTGAATTTTTTGGTGGTGTTACACCAATGCTTGTTTCTGATAACTGCACTACTGCAGTTAATCATGCACAAAGTGACTGGTATACCACCGCTTTAAATACTACTTATCATGAGATGGCAGAACATTATAATCTTGCCATTGTTCCGGCCAGAGCCCGGAAACCCAAGGATAAACCGAATGTAGAAGGATCTGTGGGAAAGATATCCACCTGGATCACCGCAGCCCTTCGCAATGAACAGTTTTTCTCACTTGCAGAATTAAATGCTGCTATCAGGGAAAAACTGGATACCTTTAATGCTCGTAAGTTCCAGAAAAAGGAATGTAGCAGGCTCAGTTTATTTCTTGGGGAAGAAATGCCATTACTGGCTCCGTTGCCTGCCACACCTTTTGAACTGGCTGAGTGGAAACAATCCACCGTCCAATTCAATTATCACATTGCAGTAGACAAGATGTACTACTCCGTGCCTTATCAGTATATCAAAAATAAGGTTGATGTGCGCATAACAGACACAACGGTTGAAATATTTTATAACCACAATCGGATTGCCTCGCACCGCCGGCTTCATGGAAGAAGCGGCCAGTATTCTACGGTAACGGAACATATGCCTCAAGAACACCAGAAATATCTGGAATGGAACGGTGACCGTTTCCGTCGATGGGCAGATTCGATTGGAATTAACACAAGTAAAGTTGTCAATGCAATTCTTACCTCCGGCAGGGTCGAACAGCAGTCTTACAGAAGTTGTATGGGGCTGTTGAAGCTGGCAGAAAAACATTCACCAGCAAAGTTGGAACAAGCCTGTGCCAAAGCACTCTCTTATTCCGGTAAACCCAGCTATAAAAGTATCAAAAATCTATTGGCTACAATGAAAGACAACCCAGAACTCATATCAAATGAGACGGTAACAGCCAAAACAGCAATAAAATCACACGGCATCACAAGAGGAGCCGCATACTATGGAGGTAAAAGATCATGACAAATCAAAGTACAATCGATAAACTTATTGAAATGCGGCTGACATCAATGGCCGATGCATTCCGAATCCAGATGGATGATGCCACAATGAAAGAAGTACCTTTTGAGGATCGTTTTGGTATGCTTGTTGATGTGGAATACACCAACCGTAAAAACAATCGTTTAAAAAGACTGATTCGTCAGGCTGAGTTTGAACAGCCTGATGCCAGTATTGCAGCGATTGATTATCATTCTGGTCGAAAGCTGAATAAAGCGTTGATCAGCCGTCTTGCAACCTGTGAATATATCACAGAATACCGAAACATCTTTATTACCGGGGCAACCGGAAGCGGCAAGACCTACATGGCCTGTGCGTTTGGTATGGAAGCCTGCAAGCACTACTATACGGTACGGTATGTACGGCTTCCAGATTTATTACTGGACTTACTGTATTTCGTCAAGTGTTTTTCCCAAAAATCGGAAAGAAAAATTCCCAATCTTAGGAATGGGATATTCCCATATATCAGCAGGAGACATTTTCATATGATTGTGGTGCAGTCTGTCGCATAAGTGCGTGTTCCATTCTGTAGCTCTTCCCTGAAAAGAGGATCAAATGTCCATGATGTACCAGACGATCAATCATTGCAGCAGCCATCTGTTCATCAGTAAATATGCTTCCCCATTTAGAGAATTCCAGATTTGTAGTTAAAATCATGCTTTTACTTTCATAACTGTCTGAAATCACCTGAAACAACAACTCTGATCCGTCTCTGTCTACTGGCACATATCCCCATTCATCAAGAATAAGCAGATCCTGATTGTTCAGATCGTTACGCAGTCGCTCAAGCGTACCATTCTTCCGTGCTTCTGCGAGTTTTAATACAAGCTCTGTTACCGTATAAAATCTTGTTTTATATCCCAACATACAGGCTTTGATACCTGCAGCTATCGCCATATGTGTTTTTCCAACTCCTACAGGTCCATACAGCACGAGATTCTGCTTCTGATTTATAAAACTG
>NZ_JBQHSE010000073.1:0-2609 GCF_052066395.1 Bariatricus sp. HCP28S3_A4
GAGCGGATCTTACAGGAATGGTTTCCGCGGAAAGTAAGTTTGAAATGGTAGGATAGGAAAGAAATGGATGGAGAGATAAAACTTTGTATGTGGTTTTGAAGGTACATAAAAGTATTTTCAAAAAGCACTTGAAAAAAATGAAGAAAGTGCTATAATATTAGAGTATTCCTCGATAGCTCAGCGGTAGAGCATTCGGCTGTTAACCGAAGGGTCGTTGGTTCGAACCCAACTCGGGGAGTTAAGATGACTTCCATAGACAGAGATGTTTATGGAAGTTTTTTTATTATAACAAATGATATATTGACAGATCTAACTGTATGTGATATTGTTACAGTAATAAATGTAATAATATGGATTACAGATTAGAAAGGAGATATATGAATTTAACATTTGAAGCAGGAATTCCCGTATTTACTGTATTTATACAAGGGGTATTGAGCTTTTTATCTCCGTGTGTGTTTCCTCTTGTACCCTTGTATATTGGATATCTTGCAGGTGGAACATTAAACGTTGATGAGCAGGGCCGGATGGTTTATCCGAAAAAGAAAGTGTTTCTTCATACGGTATGCTTTGTGTTTGGAATAGGAGCTGCTTTCTATGTGTTAGGACTAGGATTTACGGTACTCGGACAGTTCCTAAAAGATAACAGGATCTGGTTCGCACGTCTTAGCGGGGGAATTATGATTTTGCTAGGTGCATATCAGTTGGGTATATTCGGAAGATCTAAGACATTGGAGCGGGAACATCGATTGAATATACGATGGGACAAATGGACGATGAATCCAATCACTGCTTTGATTTTGGGATTTACATTCAGCTTTGCATGGACACCTTGTGTTGGCCCCACACTATCAGCGGTGCTATTAATGGCAGGTTCATCCACAACAATGAAACAGGGATTTGTTCTGATCAGTGTTTATGTTCTCGGGTTTGTTGTACCGTTTCTTCTGGTAGGGATATTTACCGGAACATTGCTTACGTTTTTTAGAAATCATGGAAGTATTGTCAAATATACTGTGAAAATAGGAGCAGTACTTCTTATCGTGATGGGAGTTATGACACTGACTGGATGGTTAAACGGCGTGATGGGTCATCTGGCTTCTTCGTTTGAAAGTAAAAATTCGACAACAGAGGAGACTCGGCAGACTTCGGATTCAGAAGAAATGCAGAATGATGAGGAAGATGAAGAAGTTCATAAGCAGATTAAGGCACCTGATTTTATATTGATGGATCAATATGGGAAAGAACATACGCTGTCAGATTATCGTGGAAAGACTATTTTTTTGAATTTCTGGGCAACCTGGTGCGGGCCGTGTAAAAGTGAAATGCCGGATATACAGAAACTTTACGAACAATACAATGAAAATACAGAAGATGTAATCGTGCTTGGTGTGGCAAATCCCAAAACTGAGGGACACCCTAATAATAACGATATTAGTAAAGAAGAAATTGCCGGTTTCATGAATGAAAACGGATGGACTTACCCCATACTTTTTGATGAAAGCGGTGAAATTCTTTCGAATTATGGAATTACGGCATTTCCCACGACATTTATGATAGATGTAAATGGGAATGTATATGGTTATGTAAGTGGTGCGCTTACCGGCGATATGATGGAGAGCATTGTTTTACAGACGATAGAGTCAGCAGATCAGATAGGGAAGCGAAGAGGAGAAGACAATGAATAGTGAATTTATAATTGCGGTGCACGCTCTTGTTTTTCTATATCATAAGCAGGAAGTAGTTGCAAGTGATGTGTTGGCTGAGAATGTTTGTACGAATCCGGTATGTATTAGAAAAGTGATGGGAAAACTAAAAAAAGCCGGTCTTGTAGACACGAAAGAAGGTGCAAGCGGAGGCTATCGTCTCTGCAGGGACGGAGCGGATTGTACGCTTCAAAGTGTAGGAGAAGCACTTGGAACAGAATTTGTGAAAGCAACATGGACTTCGGGGAATGCGGATAAAGAGTGTATGATCTGTAGTGGGATGGCTAAAATCATAGATGAAATGGCTTCGGACATGAATAAATTGTGCAGAGAGTATATGGAAAATCTAACAGTTGCTGATATTGAAAGAAAGGTATTGGCATCGAAGTCAGAAAATACACAAGACAGTTCTATAATGAAAATTTTATAAAGAAAAGGAGTAATAAGATGGCAGTTGTATTAACAAAAGAAAATTTTGAGCAGGAAGTTTTAAAAGCAGATAAACCGGTGTTGGTGGATTTCTGGGCAGAATGGTGTGGACCCTGCCAGATGATGTTGCCGGTTATAGAAGAGCTGGCGAAAGAGCAGACGGAAATTAAGGTATGCAAAGTGAATGTGGATGAGCAGATGGAACTTGCAAGACAGTATCGGGTCATGTCAATACCTACATTTCTTGTATTCAAGAATGGAGAAATTATAGCTCAGACACTGGGAGCACAGCCGAAAGAAAAACTTCTGGAATTGATCCGAAAATAAAAATTAAAAAATAACGACGGTTCTAATTATTAGAACGAGGGCGTAAATAGTTTTGTGTCTATGAAGGCTGAATCCTTCTGATTAAGAATTAGATATGTAATATTTTGCCGTCGAATTTATGGATTTATTGTTGTCGAATTTATCTTT
>NZ_JBQHSE010000074.1:0-2048 GCF_052066395.1 Bariatricus sp. HCP28S3_A4
CCCAACCGAAAGGAGGGAGCTGCCGAAGGTGGGACCGATAACTGGGGTGAAGTCGTAACAAGGTAGCCGTATCGGAAGGTGCGGCTGGATCACCTCCTTTCTAAGGAAGAAGAAGTAAGGTGTTGTGTCTATTGCTTAGTTATCAAGGAGTGAGTGCGCAGATTAGCTTACAGAACTGTGACGCAAGCTTGCTTGCAGGAACAGGGATGGAAGATGAGATGCATAAGAAGGCTTGAACGTAGCCCGACAAGAAGCGCAGCGGATTGGAGGGTGAAGAGAAAGACTGCACTCACGAAAAAAAAGATAACAGAATATTTCTGGTGGCGATGCGCTTAGGGGACACACCCGTTCCCATCCCGAACACGATGGTTAAGACCTAAGCGGCCGATGGTACTGCACTGGAGACGGTGTGGGAGAGCAGGTGGCCGCCAGAATCAAAAAAGAAAAGCTGGTTTTACCAGTGATTAAAGATTAGAAAAATTTTCTGGTTTTTAATGACTGATAACATCAGTCAGAAAATACATAACAGATGATCTGTTATGCAATGTACCTTGAAAATCGCATACAAAGAAAATCAATTCTCAAATAAATAGAGAAAGACATCCGAGGTGATTGTTATTCTTAAGAGTAACAATTAACTAACACTTCGAGAAAACGAAGTAAAAAAACAACCTTGAATACCAACGCATATAACGCTATATATGTGTCGATGTTAGAAAGTGACCCGTCGAATGATTTACGGAGCGGTTATTTCCAAGAACCGCTTTGAATCAGCAGAACCGCTTTCGACATCCATTGGTTATGCTAGAAAGAGCGCAGGGTGGATGCCTTGGCACTAAGAGCCGATGAAAGACGTGATAAGCTGCGAAAAGCTTCGGGGAGGAGCAAATATCCAACGATCCGGAGATATCTGAATGGGGAAACCCACTGGAGCAGACCTCCAGTATCCATACGCCAATCCATAACGTATGGAGGGGAACCCGGTGAACTGAAACATCTAAGTAGCCGGAGGAAGAGAAAACAACCGTGATTTCCAAAGTAGCGGCGAGCGAAATGGAAAGAGCCCAAACCGGAATGCGTGCATTCCGGGGTTCGGACTGCAGAAATGATCTGACAAGTTTAGCAGAATGGTTTTGGGAAAGCCAGCCAGAGAGGGTGAAAGCCCCGTAAGCGAAAGACAAGTCAGCATGGCAGGATCCAGAGTACCACGAGACACGAGAAACCTTGTGGGAACGAGCGGGGACCACCCCGTAAGGCTAAATACTCCTTAGTGACCGATAGCGCATAGTACTGTGAAGGAAAGGTGAAAAGGACCCCGGGAGGGGAGTGAAAGAGAACCTGAAACCCTGTGTTTACAAGCTGTGGAAGAACTTTATATGTTCAACCGCGTACTTTTTGTAGAACGGTCCGGCGAGTTACGCCATCTGGCAAGGTTAAGGACTGAAGGTCCGGAGCCGAAGTGAAAACAAGTCTTAATAGGGCGGGAAGTCAGATGGAGTAGACCCGAAACCGGGTGATCTATCCATGTCCAGGCTGAAGTTGCCGTAAAAGGCAATGGAGGGCCGAACCCACATCCGTTGAAAAGGGTGGGGATGAGGTGTGGATAGGGGAGAAATTCCAATCGAACCCGGAGATAGCTGGTTCTCCTCGAAATAGCTTTAGGGCTAGCCTCGTGAGAGTCTGCTGGAGGTAGAGCACTGAATTTGTGCGGGGGCGTCAAAGCTTACCAAGCGATATCAAACTCCGAATGCCAGCCAGATGATTCACGGGAGTCAGACTGCACGAGATAAGTTGGGCAGTCAAAAGGGAAAGAGCCCAGACCTGCAGCTAAGGTCCCAAAATGTGTGTTAAGTGGAAAAGGATGTGGGATTTCAAAGACAACCAGGATGTTGGCTTAGAAGCAGCCATACATTAAAAGAGTGCGTAATAGCTCACTGGTCGAGAGGTCCTGCGCCGAAAATGTCCGGGGCTGAAACACACTACCGAAGCTCAGGAATCTACAAAGTAGATTGGTAGAGGAGCATTGAATACGCGAAGAAGCAGTACCG
>NZ_JBQHSE010000075.1:0-1936 GCF_052066395.1 Bariatricus sp. HCP28S3_A4
TAGGAGCTTCTTGTATAATTCAAATATAAGGAATTCCAAGAAAGAAGGTTGAGAAAAAAATACCTCAGTGTAAAATAAGATTACTGACTTTGCACGGTTAGTAAAAAATCTTATTGAACAGAGAGGTATCTGAAATGAATTATAACACACAGAACGCAAAAATTGCATCTATTACGGCAAAAACTTTAATTGTTGGAATCGATGTTGGAAGTGAAACTCATTATGCAAGGGCCTTTGACTGGCGGAATTATGAGTACTCAAAAAAGCCGTTTGCTTTCAACAATGATGAAGCCGGGTTTGCTTCATTTAAGGTATGGATGGAAGATATAGCAGAGAAACATGGGAAAGAGGTGGTGATTCCAGGGATGGAACCTACCGGCCATTACTGGCTGAACCTTGGAGCGTACCTGCAGGAACAGGGAATGAAGCCGGTGCATGTGAATCCGCATCATGTAAAGAAGTCCAAAGAACTGGATGATAACAACCCAAACAAGAATGACCGTAAGGATCCAAAAACAATTGCGGGACTGGTAAATGAAGGAAGATTTTCGTATCCATATATCCCTACAGGGATATACGCAGAGATTAGAAATCTGTCAAATCTTCGTATTCAGACGCAGGAAGAACTTACAAGGATCAAAAACCGGATTGCCCGATGGTTCAGTATTTATTTTCCGGAAATAAAAGACGTTTATAAAAACCCGGACGCTGTAAGCGGGATGATGGTGATCAAAAAGGCACCGTTGCCATGTGATATCAAAGAACTTGGCGTAGATGGTGTGAATCAGGTATGGAGGGATGCAAAGCTGAAAGGCGCTGGCATAAAGAGGGCAAGGACCCTGGTATCAGCTGCGGAGCACAGCATCGGAAGTACGGAAGCACCGGAAAGTGCCAGAATAGAGATCCGAAACCTGCTGAACGATTACGAAGTATATAAAAACAGAATGGATGATCTGATGCAGGAGATAGAAGCGAAACTTTCAGAGATTCCTTATATTGATAAACTGATGGAGATCAAGGGAATCGGTTTAAAAACCGTAAGCTGTTTTATTGCAGAGGTGGGTGACATTCGACGTTTTGATAACCCAAAGCAGCTGCAGAAGCTAGCAGGGTATGCCATTGTTGCAGACAGTTCCGGTAAGCATAACGGAGAAAGCCGCATCAGTCACAGGGGAAGAAAACGCCTGAGGTATGCATTGTATGAAGCTGCGATATCTGTGATAGGAAAGAATAAAGAGTTTAGAGAGATCCATGATTATTACAGGACGAGGAAGCAAAATCCTTTGAAGAAGATGCAGTCGGTGATAGCGATTGCGTGTAAGCTGATCAGGATCTTCTATACGATACTGACAAAAGGCATAGATTATGATGGTCAGAAGATGCTGAGTGATATCGTAAGGCCGGAAGCTATAATGGCAGCATAAAAATATCAGGAAACAGTATATCGTGGTTGGTTTGAGCATTTGAGTAAAGAGTGCTTGAGGGCTGAAACCAGCCACGGTAGCTGAAAAAAACAGAATGCAACAGGAGAACGTCCACTGAAAAGTGCTGTTGCCGGAAAAAAGTCAGTAATAGAAATACAAAGAATGAGCCAGTAGTCGGCAGGAATATTTTCCATAGGGCATGTGACCCTGGTTAGGAGCTGAGCTGACACCCTGGTTATGGACAGGCGGGACGAGAGAAGTTAGGACTCGGCGCTTAAGGGCTGATGATCCTGGTAGACACGGGAGGTTCGCTGCCGTAGATGGATGGGTATACACAAGGCCATGTAGAACGAAGAGCAAGACGTTTTACTTCGTGTACCCAAAATCCACTATTTTCGTACCAGATACAGAGAAATGTTCATTCCTATGGCTTCTTCTTCTGAGATATTTATTGATGATATATTGAAAAAATCCTTGATTTTCAAGGAAAAAAGACTTGACTTAATAGGGAG
>NZ_JBQHSE010000076.1:0-1816 GCF_052066395.1 Bariatricus sp. HCP28S3_A4
TCGATAGCTCAGCGGTAGAGCATTCGGCTGTTAACCGAAGGGTCGTTGGTTCGAACCCAACTCGGGGAGTTAAGATGACTTCCATAGACAGAGATGTTTATGGAAGTTTTTAGTTATAAAAATAGTAGAATAATAGAACTGACTTTATAGAAAAGACGAAGTATAAAACTGTTTTAGACTTCGTCTTTTCTGGCTATGTTTAATAATATGAGAGTTGTTTATAATAAAATCCTATAGATATAGATGAAGTATATTAAGTATATTAAGGAGGGAATGCAATGTCGAATCAACAATCACAGCAGGCAGTAACGATACCACTGCCCAAAGGGAAGAAAAACACAGTTCAGGCAGGATGTGTATGTCTCATGATGTCCATTTCCATGTATGGATTAGTATTTTTTACATTAACCTCACCGATTCTGGAGAGAGTGAACGCAATGGGCTATGTATCATTGTTTTCTATTTTTGCAGGACTTGGGGTTTCAATTATGACACCAATCGGAGGAAAACTGGGGGATATCATCGGACGGAGAAATATAGTTGTCATTCCGGGAATTATATGTGCAATAGCCGGTATAGCATTTGCATTTGCCAGATCGCTTCCGGTATTAATGATATTACGTCTTCTTGTGGGACTTGCACAGGGAGCTTTTACGTCAGCTCCGTATATTATTGCAGGGCTTATTCATGAAAAGAAAGATGTACCTAAGGCGATGGGGCTTTTAGCTACAGCTGTTGCGCTAGGAAGCTTTGGAGGCAGTATCATTGCAGGTTTTCTTACAGATATGGGAATGCTTGAAGTTGCGATTCTCATACCTGCGATCCCCTTACTTCTTGGGGTGGTGCTGGTTGGCATAAACATGCCGAATCAGAAACGAGAAGGAAATGTTTCTATTGATGTACCTGGAATCATTGCTTTGTCGATTGCTTTATGTGGTATTCTTATGGCGCTGAATTTCGGGTCTTCTATGGGATGGACACATCCTGCAATTCTGGCAGGTTTTGTGATTGGTATTGCAGCGCTGGTTGCTTTGATGAAAATTGAGGAAAAGGCGGAAGAGCCGCTGATTCCGTTAAGACTATTAAAAAATCGCGGATACACAGTATTGTTGGCAGTTGGATTTATTGCATATTTCTATCAGACAGCAATGAATGTTTATTCGCCGATCAGTACACTACAAGTATTGAAAGCGTCAGGAACCGTGACAGGTTCATTGCAGATGCCTCGTACGCTGATTACGATTGTATTGCCTACGATCGCCGGAGCATGGGTAGGTAAGAAGGCATCCAATTCGTGGAAAGCTATGGCATTCAGTACGGGACTTGCAATGATTCCGATGTTGATGATGGGATTTACAACGCCTTCGACTTCTATCATACTTTATTTTGTTGCAATTGCAATTACCGGTATTGCGGAGAGCTTTCGTTCTGTTGCAATTACACCGGCAGCACAGTCCATGCTTCAGCCTTCTGATATCGGAGTAGGAACATCACTTGTCAATTTCTTCAATTCGCTGGCAAGCACAGTTTCAGCAGCTGTTTTCGGTGTGGTTTATAATAATTGTACGGCTTCTGATCCATCAAACGCTGCATTGATACAGAAAGGTGTCAATCAGGTGTTTATTACAGCGACAATTGTTTCTTTTGTGGGAGTATTGATTGTAATTTTTATTGTAAGACCACAGATGAGTCAAAAAGAAGAAGGTTAGTGTGAAAGAAAGTAGAGGAAGACCATAAATTGGCGCACTTGAATAAGCTGTCTAAGGCAGGCAACTTTTTAAAGTGTTATAGAGTTAGAAAATTAAATCAAGAAGCT
>NZ_JBQHSE010000077.1:0-1670 GCF_052066395.1 Bariatricus sp. HCP28S3_A4
TAGTGTGAAAGAAAGTAGAGGAAGACCATAAATTGGCGCACTTGAATAAGCTGTCTAAGGCAGGCAACTTTTTAAAGTGTTATAGAGTTAGAAAATTAAATCAAGAAGCTAATGGTTCATCAGGAGGAAGTAATCCTTCCTTTTGAAGAAGTTTCTTGGCTTGTTTGATAGCCTTTGCCTTTTGTTTTTCAAGCATAGGTGCAGGCATATCGATTTTGTAAAGATCGCTCGGATTCCACTGTTCACCGGTAGACAGCATCTGGTAAATGGCAGTAAGAATCATACGGGCAATAGCGATAATGGCTCTTTTCTTGCCACGGCGTTTAACAATTGATTCATATTTCTTTTTGTAGTAAGGAGATTTGTCAGATTTTACGGCTGCATGAGCACACTGTACTAATGCAGGTTTGAGGTAGACACCGGCACGTGTAATCCGAACAGACTTCTTCTTACCAGCAGATTCATTGCTACCTGGTGTAAGACCAGCCCAGCAACATAAACGTTTGGAACTTGAGAACTGAGACATATCAGTACCAATTTCGGAGATGATAGTGATTGCACTATCACGTTTGACACCCGGAATGGTACAGAGAAACTGGACAGCATTTTCAAAATCAGGATTAGAAGAAATCATATTTTCAATCATTTTATCAACATCATGGATTTCAGCTGTGATATAATCCATATGTGCGCGGACGAGGCGCATACGATATTTTTGGGCATCAGTCATCTGATATCCTTCGATGGATTCTATAACAGCATCTTCTTTGGATTTGAGGCTCCTAAGAAGCTTAGATGCGATTTCTTCGTGGTTAATGGATGTACCCGATTGTTCAAGCAGATAGTCGATAATGGATGTTGATGACTTCCCAAAGATATCGGAAACAACAGAATCTAATGCAACATTACAAACGGTAAGAGCATTCTGATATCTATTCTTTTCACTTGAACGGCAGGAAACAAGCTTGTAACGATAGCGAGTGTATTCCCTGAGAATACGGACTTTCTTGCAAGGAATATAGCTGCCTTTGACAAGTCCAAGACGGAACAAATCTCCAATCCATTTAGAATCTTTTGTATCATCTTTGTTGCCTTTTACGGCCTTTACCCATTTAGGATTGGCAATGACAACATTGATATCATCTTCCAGCAGATTAAAGACAGGAACCCAGTATTTACCTGTGGATTCCATACAGACATCATGGCAATCATTGTCGAGAAGCCATTGCTTGAATTTAAGAATTGAATTGTTAAAGGTGGAAAAGCGCTTCTTTTGGTAAGAAGGCTCAATGCCACCAGTAGTTTTAACGATTGTGGCAACGAGAAAAGATTTGTGAACATCGACACCACAACAGGTTTGGTAAGTAACTTTCATAGTCAGACTCCTTTCGTGAATGATAAGAAGCCATTGACTGAACTGCCACACAATTAAACTAAGGTGCTTAAACAATTCTTAGTGTACGGATTCATGATGCCACTTATTTGTGCTTGAAAAGGCAGAACTTACACTGATTAGTATGCTGTCTAAAACGAAGAAAGTTATTACAACTCCTCCTCCCGTGCTTTGTAGTGTAGCTTCTTGCAAACTATTTTACAGCACAACGTAGAGAGTTGGAACACTTTCATTACTATTTGTGCCGCCAGCCAAAGGCGGCGGAATGGAGATTAGT
>NZ_JBQHSE010000078.1:0-1648 GCF_052066395.1 Bariatricus sp. HCP28S3_A4
GAGGGCGTAAATAGTTTTGTGTCTATGAAGGCTGAATCCTTCTGATTAAGAATTAGATATGTAATATTTTGCCGTCGAATTTATGGATTTATTGTTGTCGAATTTATCTTTGTATCTATAGTATTACCACTTGGATAAATTCTATACATTGGTTTTTAATTTTTTGCATGACAAATAAGGCATCGTATTTATTGCTTTTTTTGTGGGCTCTGCCCACACCCGACCTCTGGAATATAATCAGGAAAATCTGGCAATAATACTAATGCCGACGGAATAAAAGGAAAGCGGGAATGGCAGATTATTTTAGCATCTTCATTCCTGCTTTTTCTTTTTTATTGTTTTTACAGATATTTTGTGAGCCGCTCTCCATATAAGACAATCAGCTGGTTTAATACCTGATCCCAGTTCCGATATCTCTGCGTCCATTTTTTGACTACATTTTCACTGGCAAGGTACAGCATTTTTTCCAGGGATGCATCACTTGGAAATACACTTTTGGTCTTTGTTACTTTTCGGTACTGGCGGTTCAATCCCTCAATGATATTCGTCGTGTACATGATGCGTCTGATATCATTTGAAAACTGGAAAAAGGAACTGACATCTTCCCAATTATTTTCCCAGTTGCTGATCGCATAAGGATATTTCTTTCCCCATTTTTCTTTCACATTTTCAAGTTCTGACAAAGCTGCAGTTTCATTTGGCGCATTATATACTGCTTTAAAATCGGAGGAAAACTTTTTCAGGTCATTGTAGTTTACATATTTAAAAGAATTACGCAGCATATGGATGACACATCGCTGGATTTCTGCCTGCGGATAAACTGCCTGGATGGCTTCTTTAAAGCCTGGAAGTCCATCTACACAGAAGAAAAGGACATCATTTACTCCACGATTCTTCAGATCGTTAAGCATTCCGAGCCAGAACTTGCTGGTTTCATTAGCCCCTACTGTGATACTGAGTATATCTTTGTAACCTTCCACGGTAACACCAAGAACAACGTAAGCAGCACGGCTTAAAATCCTGCCATCCTCCCGGACTTTGTAATGGATACAGTCCATAAAAACAAAGGGATAAACCGGATTCAATGGACGGGTCTGCCATTCCTTTACCTGTGGAAGGATCTTATCCGTGATCTTACTGACCATTTCTGCTGACAATTCAATGCCATAAAGATCCTGAAGCTGATCATGGATGTCTCTGGTACTCATACCACGAGCATATAAAGAGATCACTTTTTCTTCGATTCCGGAAATATCTCTCTGGTATTTGGGAATCAGTTTTGGCTCAAATTCACCGTTGCGGTCTCTTGGTACATCGATTTGAAATTCACCATACTGGCTTTTTAAGTTCTTTGTGGAATGTCCATTTCTTTTATTGTCGGTCTGTACATCTCCCTTATGGTTTTTCTCGTAACCAAGGGTCGCATCCAGTTCTGCCTCCATCAGTTCCTGAAGGATATCTTTGAAGCTGTCTTTCAGAAGTGTGTATACGTCTGCAACGCTACTAATGTTGTTTTCTGAGATAATCTGTCGAATTTGTTCCTTTGCAACTGGCATAAAAATACTCCTTTTCGATAAAAATTGTCATATCTGAATTCTTACCAAAAAGGAGCCATTTTTTTCAAAAACACAAAATATTTTACACTACC
>NZ_JBQHSE010000079.1:0-1588 GCF_052066395.1 Bariatricus sp. HCP28S3_A4
ACTCAAACTTCCCACACCGATAAGGTGTTCTGTACCTTGAAAATTCAATATTTCAGCCAATAAAAAGGGCATAAATAACGCTCTTTTGATATAATGGAATTGTCCAGAAACCACTTTACAAAGGAGGATTTATGCCATGTCCATTATATCACAGAACAACGAGAATGAGGTAGCTATTTTAGATTGCGTTCAGAGATTTTTCTCTTCTCACAAGGTAGGCAGCGTTTTAAAACAATGCAACGGCACCAAGGAAAAAGGAGTTCCTGCTATCTCGCTCCTCAGATATAAACTCAGTAACGTCTTTACAGGAAGAAGCATGTATATGCAGCAGAGAACCGGATCTTTCAAAGAAGGATTCTCAAAGAACACTTTTTATCGTTTCCTGAATTCTTCAAAAACTAATTGGCTCCGCTTTACTTCTTCTCTAGCATCAGAGATCATCAACGGTGACATCAAAAATCTTACTGATGAAAAGCGTGTCAATGTGTTCATAGTCGATGACACTCTCTTTAATCGCACCAGTTGCAAGAAGACTGAACTGGGTTCCAGAGTCTTTGATCATGTTGGAATGAAATTTCGCAAAGGATTCCGTCTGTTGACGATTGGATGGAGCGATGGCAATACATTTATGCCTGTTAACAGTTGTCTTATCGCATCCTCCAAAGAATCAAATCTCATTGGTCCAACGAAAGATTTTGACAAGAGATCTATTGCCGGCAAGCGCAGAAAACTGGCACAGACGAAAGCACCGGAGGTTATGCTTCACCTTCTTGATACAGCCGTTTCAAATGGTATTTCTGCCGATTATGTGCTGTTTGACTGCTGGTTTGCTAATCCGGCGCAGATTACGGCTATCAAATCCAAAGGGATGGATGTGATTGCAATGATCAAGAAAAGCAGCCGCATTCAATATCAGTATGAAGGGCAGAAACTGAACATCAAACAGATTTATGCAAAAAACAAGAAGCGACGCGGCAGATCCAAATATCTTCTTTCTGTCGATGTCATGGTTGGAAAAGAAAATCCAATTCCGGCAAAAATCGTATGTGTCAGAAACAAGGCGAATCGTAAGGATTGGCTTGCTTTTATCTGCACAAATCCAACTCTGTCAGAAGAAGAAATCATTCGTATCTATGGAAAGCGCTGGCAGATTGAGGTATTTTTCAAGACTTGCAAATCTACACTTAATCTCATTGGCGAATGCCACAGTCTCTCTTACGATGCATTGACAGCACATGTAGCCATTGTATTTGCCAGGTATATGCTTTTGGCATTAGAACAACGAAAAAATGAAGACCAACGAACCTTAGGAGAACTATTCTTCTTCCTGGTAGATGAGATGGCAGACATCACTTTCACAAGGTCTCTTTGCATCTTGATGGATGCTTTGATGGCAAGTTTTAAGGAGATTCTGAATCTGAGCGAAGAACAGCTTGCTGTATTTACTGCAGATTTTGTATCCAGACTACCGCAATATCTGCAAAATGCACTTGATTCGTGGGCAGCTAAAGCATAAATCGCTATTTTGTTAGCTGAAATATTGAGTTTTCAAGGTACGAAGCCCATTTTGGGTATGGGAAGTCTTAGT
>NZ_JBQHSE010000080.1:0-1579 GCF_052066395.1 Bariatricus sp. HCP28S3_A4
AAGGAGACCAGCTATGAAAAGTCAAGTATAAATTAGCCCAAAATTCTTTTTTCGTACCGATGGTAAAAAAGGGTAACTTTAATAAAGCTCCCGGGTGGGTGCATTTTTCAAATCTATCGATATTGGTATACAGACCTCTTACTCGAGGTTAAATTCTACATTGTCAGTAAGCATCTTCCAGATGACCCTGACAAGTTTGCCGGCACAATGCCCAAGTGCATTGTAATGTGTCCGGCCTTCAGCCCTTTTGGCATCGTAATAAGCCTTGAAGGTTGCGTTGTTTCTAACAACGTTCCAAGCTGCATTGATAAGAGCGTATCTTAGAACGCGTGAACCGCGTTTGGACATACGGGTTGTCTTAGCCTGGAAGTTACCAGACTGGTAAACAGACGGATCCAAACCGGCAAATGCAAGCAACTTATTAGGATTGGAGAAACGGTGAATATCACCTATTTCACCAAGAATCATTCCACCATTGATATATCCGATACCAGGAATGGTTTTGATAACAGAATCGTTGAATTTCATGATTTCTGTCATCTCAGCTTCAATCTTCTCTAATTGGCTATCAAGTAACTCAATTTGTTGGATGGTTTGAGTTATTTGGATAGATATAGCGCTGTCGTTAGCACCGACAGACTTCTGTGCCAGAACTCTTAATTCTTTGGCCTGCTCTTTGGTAAAGTGTCCGTGTGAGTTCACTTTGAGTAGATTAGCCAGATGAGTCATATGCATGGAAGCGACTTTCTTTGGAGAAGGTGCCTCTTTTAAAAGAGCATAGACAGCTTTCTGATGCAGACCGGATTTAAAGAAGTACTGAATTTCCGGAAACACCTGATCAACATAGGTTGTCAGTTGGATTTTTAAGCGGGTTCTCTGCTTTATGGTTTTCTGCCGAAAGCGTCCTAAGGTCTTAAGATCCATCATATCTAAATCAAAGAAACTGACGAATCTAAGGTTGTCCTGCATCATAAGAGTTTTAGCAATCACATATGTGTCGACCTTATCTGTCTTAGTTTTGCGAACGTTATTCTTTCGCATCTGACAGGTTTTGATGGGGTTCAACACACACACTTGGTAAAGCTCAGTAACAAGGTATCGAACAAGGTTGTCACCGTAGTGTGCCGTCGACTCAAGACCGATGATGATGCTGTTCTTGTCGAATGATTCGAGCTTAGAGATCAGCAGTTGGAAGCCATCAGCGTCGTTTGTGAATTTGAACGGCTCAAGAATTATTTCACCGTCGGAAGAAATCGCAGCGGCGAAATGGTTGAGTTTGGCAATATCAATGCCTACAAAAATTTTCATGAGGTTGTACCTCCCTTTCATAAAGTCTGATACCATGATGTCCACCATCGATTATCATCGTAGACTTGATAGAAATAAGTACTCTGAGTGAAAAAACACTCCGGCAACATCCAGCTGATAAACAATTCAGATAAAGGTAGCGGCAATACACTCCAGTTGAGTAGTCAAGCTACAGGGAAAAATCAAAAGTCCATAGTATCTGAATTGTATTGAACCACGATATTAAAAAGAAAGGAACGTGTGATAATTAACTTCCTAATTATCATACAAG
>NZ_JBQHSE010000081.1:0-1522 GCF_052066395.1 Bariatricus sp. HCP28S3_A4
AGTTCCATGGTAAATGATACAATACCATACGAAACGGTAAGAAAAGTACTGGGCCATAGTTCAAATAATGCCATTAAGCATTATGCAAGAATCGATATCGAGAAATTACGACAGTACAGCTTAAACCCTCCTGAACCAACAGGCGGATTTCAAGACTTCCTTAACGGGAGGTGTAAGCAAGATGCCTAAAGCATATAACTCAGTTTTCCATGAAGAAATCGAAATACATATGGAGCTGCGCAAAGAGGAATTAGGTAATGAAGCATATCGACACTACAAACGAACAGTAAAACTTTTCGATGATTATCTCTATCAGATTGGCCTTAAAAAGAAAGAAATTTCAGAATTCATTGTTGAGGAATGGATTAAAGAAGTTAGCAAAGGTATTTCTATAAATACCGTGAGCCAGCATGTACATTATATACGGCAATTGTTGTTATACCTGGTAAATTGTGGATATCGGTGTTTTATTCCTAAAACTGTTATTACAAGAGATACATATATTCCGTATCTTTATTCAGACAAAGAATTAGAAAACATATTTATATTGGCGGATTCCCTAAAAGCTCCGCATGTAGTCAAAAATGTATATATTGAAAATGAAATGCCCATGCTCTTGCGATTGCTACTATGCTGTGGCTTGCGAGTAGGTGAAGCGTTAAATATTAAAGTGGGTGATATAGATTTTCAAAGAAATCTTATTATTCTTCGAGTGACTAAAAAATATAAGCAACGTTTGGTTCCGTACAATGAAAAACTTGCTGATATCATATACCGATATTGCGGAGCCATGGGAATTCTAACGGATTCGAGAGCTTATCTGTTTCCGACCATAGATAAAGATATTCCTCTCACATCAAATACGGTTAGGAATTATTTTAAAGAAATACTTATGTCTGCAGGGATTCGGAATGATAGGCTGAAAAAGTATGAGAGAGGAGCTTGCCTGCATTGTTTTAGACACACATTTGCGGTCAGATCCTTTGATAAAAATGAGCGTAACGGCATTCAAGCATGTGATTCAATACCATTTTTGTCAACATATTTAGGACATGACAGCCTTTATGAGACAGAAAAATATCTAAAATACAGTGCCGATTATTTTGCAGATACCATCATAAGGTTTGAGGCATTTGCCGGAGATTTGTTTCCGGAGGTGACTTTTGATGAGTAAACGAAAAATTAGTTTTATGACACTGTTGGAAGATTACTTTGAAACATATCTGCCATATAGCAGGGGATTAAGTCCAAATACAATCAATTCATACAAACAAAGTTTCCTGTTACTGTTACACTTTATGTTGGAAGAGAAGGAAACGAAAGCGGATGATATCCGATTTTCTGATCTAACTTATGATACACTACTAGATTTCTTCAATTGGTTGGAAACAGAAAGATCATGTAAGCCAGTCACCAGAAACCAAAGATTATCTGCACTTTCTGCATTTTCGGAGTATGCACAGAATAGGGATTTTGATGCTGCATCAGTTTTTAGAAGTGCCATTATTCGGATTCCTGTGAA
>NZ_JBQHSE010000082.1:0-1502 GCF_052066395.1 Bariatricus sp. HCP28S3_A4
GAAACAGCTGCGGAAAGCCTGTACTGGGTAGGCATATATTTTGATCATTGCATCAATCAATGCTCTTGTGCTTGGCCCAATCTTTGATGCTTTCTGCTGGAAGTATGGAACATTCCAGTAGCCGTAATCACCGTATTCTGCAGGCATATCGGAAGGAATAATAACCCACTCCTTAGGCGTATAGCTTCTTTTATGCGTACGGATATGATCTCCGTTTTTGTTGTAGACAAAGATTTCTTTCTCTCCAACACGTATCTCAACTTCCTTTTTTAAATACTTTCTAGGCATGCTATAATGGACCTTGTCGAAGGTGAAGGAGAAGTCTTGTGCTCCTTTAACAAGCTTTCGCTCAAGGTACTCGAATTTATTGAGCGGAAGAGGCAGAAGAGTCTCCTTCTCTTCTGTTTTAAAGAGGTCAGCACGAGAATAAGATAATCCTTCGAAGTTTCTGTTGTTCTCTTTAGCTACCTTCTGTTGAAGAACACGATTAAGTTCCTCGAGAGAATAAAAGATCATTTCCTCCATCTCTACTAAGATGTGCATGGTCACGATCTTTACATGGCCTTCGACGACCGGTTTCCAGCGAGGTGACTTAACCTTTGCTGGAGTGATAACAGTATCATTATGTTCAGCCCATGCCTGATAATCCTTGTTAAGTTCAGGACTGATCCAGTCCCTGTTCTTGTTTACAGCAACCTTGCAGTTGTCTGGAGTGATGGTTGGTGTAATGCCACCAAAGAAATCCAACGCATTGTTGTTGACTCTGATCCAATTCCGAATATCGCAGTCAATCATACCTTCGGCATAAAAGTAATCACTGTAGGTAAGAGCTGCAATAAATATGGTCACCTTCGTTGTCTCATTTGGATACCGACGGTTGTGGATCAGAAGCTGTTTGCCTGCATAATCGAGTTCCAGGTTAACTCCTGGGTATCTCTGGATATGAAAAGTGATGTGCTTTGAATCAGTCCATTCGGAGTAACGCCTGCAATACTGACGATAACTGTACGGTTTCTTGCCATCAACCACTCCAACAGCATTATATTTCTGCCAGAGATGTTTCAGTGTCTCGCCCTTGCGAGCCAATGCTTTATATACGGCTTCTTTGTTGAAGTCGCGGTAAAGCTGCAGATCGGCGGATACACCAGACTTTTTATAGAGCAGAGACTCTATATACTCATTGGTAACATCCTCTTTGAGAGGATAAGAGAGCTCCTGACATTCTCTGAAACGTCTTAGGAACTCATTCACTGCTGATTTGCTGCAGTCTCCACAGCTATCAGCGATTTCACGGCCGCTGAGATTATTCACGTAGTGAAGTCTCAGTATTTTCTTGTAATCCATTTCGGACCTCCTAAAAATAGTATTTCTTCCGGTTCGGAAGATACTACTATTATAAAGGACTGGACTGGCCGTTTAATATGGCACACACCGACCGTTAATTATGGCAAGGTGCGACCGCCTAATATGGCACAGTTGGCCGTTCCAGGAGACAATCTGCA
>NZ_JBQHSE010000083.1:0-1438 GCF_052066395.1 Bariatricus sp. HCP28S3_A4
TTCTTCCTTAGAAAGGAGGTGATCCAGCCGCACCTTCCGATACGGCTACCTTGTTACGACTTCACCCCAGTTATCGGTCCCACCTTCGGCAGCTCCCTCCTTTCGGTTGGGTCACTGACTTCGGGCGTTACCAACTCCCATGGTGTGACGGGCGGTGTGTACAAGACCCGGGAACGTATTCACCGCGACATGCTGATTCGCGATTACTAGCGATTCCAGCTTCATGTAGTCGAGTTGCAGACTACAATCCGAACTGAGACGTTATTTTTGGGATTTGCTCGGCCTCGCGGCTCTGCTTCCCTTTGTTTACGCCATTGTAGCACGTGTGTAGCCCTGGTCATAAGGGGCATGATGATTTGACGTCATCCCCACCTTCCTCCAGGTTATCCCTGGCAGTCTCTCCAGAGTGCCCACCTTAAATGCTGGCTACTGAAGATAAGGGTTGCGCTCGTTGCGGGACTTAACCCAACATCTCACGACACGAGCTGACGACAACCATGCACCACCTGTCTCCTCTGTCCCGAAGGAAAGACGACATTACTCGTCGGTCAAAGGGATGTCAAGACCAGGTAAGGTTCTTCGCGTTGCTTCGAATTAAACCACATGCTCCACCGCTTGTGCGGGTCCCCGTCAATTCCTTTGAGTTTCATTCTTGCGAACGTACTCCCCAGGTGGACTACTTATTGCGTTTGCTGCGGCACCGAATGTCTGTGACACCCGACACCTAGTAGTCATCGTTTACGGCGTGGACTACCAGGGTATCTAATCCTGTTTGCTCCCCACGCTTTCGAGCCTCAACGTCAGTCATCGTCCAGTAAGCCGCCTTCGCCACTGGTGTTCCTCCCAATATCTACGCATTTCACCGCTACACTGGGAATTCCACTTACCTCTCCGACACTCTAGCTGCATAGTTTCCAAAGCAGTCCCGGGGTTGAGCCCCGGGCTTTCACTTCAGACTTACACAGCCGTCTACGCTCCCTTTACACCCAGTAAATCCGGATAACGCTTGCACCATACGTATTACCGCGGCTGCTGGCACGTATTTAGCCGGTGCTTCTTAGTCAGGTACCGTCATTTTCTTCCCTGCTGATAGAGCTTTACATACCGAAATACTTCTTCGCTCACGCGGCGTCGCTGCATCAGGGTTTCCCCCATTGTGCAATATTCCCCACTGCTGCCTCCCGTAGGAGTTTGGGCCGTGTCTCAGTCCCAATGTGGCCGGTCACCCTCTCAGGTCGGCTACTGATCGTCGGCTTGGTAGGCCGTTACCCCACCAACTACCTAATCAGACGCGGGTCCATCTCATACCACCGGAGTTTTTCCCACTGAGTCATGCGACTCCGTGGTCTTATGCGGTATTAGCAGTCATTTCTAACTGTTATCCCCCTGTATGAGGCAGGTTACCCACGCGTTACTCACCCGTCCGCCACTCAGTCAC
>NZ_JBQHSE010000084.1:0-1417 GCF_052066395.1 Bariatricus sp. HCP28S3_A4
TGTTGTGGTCAAGCTTTTTTGTAACATTTGTGGCTAAAAAATTCATTGGATTGTTGCTTGGATAATACCGAAGTTTCCAGTGTATGTAAAGGATGCTTCGCACCGCCTTTGGCGGCCTTGTCCTTGACATACACTGAAAGCTTCAGGTGAAAAGCAATCAAACAATCCAATCGGGCATTGTATCGCATTAAGCGATTCTAGCCTGATAGGGTGTTAAATAACCATTGAAGCTGTGAGGTCGTACATGATTGTATTCAACATATGCAAACTCCTCTACAGCCTGATACAAAGCTTCCTCGGTATCATATTCGTAAAGATAAATGAGTTCACTTTTCAAGGTGTTGAAATATCTCTCCATTGGTGCATTATCATACGGATATCCGGCCTTACTCATACTCTGGGTCACATGAACCGATTCGCAAAACTCTACGAATGCTTTAGAAGTAAATTGCGACCCTTGATCCGAGTGTAGGATTAATTCTCCTTTAATTGCCGGCTGCGATTCCAGTGCCTTCTGCAAGGTACGGATAGCAAGATCACTTGTGATATGCCGGTCTGTTATGCTGGCAATAACGCTTCGATCATGCAGATCTATGATTGTACAGTTGTACCGTACATCATGGTTCTCCAAAAACAAGTAGGTAAAATCGGTACACCATTTTTGATTGATTTTATCTGCAGTAAAGTTCTGCTGTATTTTGTTTTCGAATACTTTATGCGGTTTACCATGCTTATATTCCGGCTTCTTCGGACGAACGATAGATTTCAACCCAAGTATTGAATTCATATACTTGTGAACAGTTGTTGTGCTATACGAGAAACCTTCACGTTCTAAGTATACCTGCATGCTGCGGTATCCATCTACACCATGGTGTTTGTGATAAAGTTCTGTGATTTTTGACAAAGTCTTCTCTCGATGGGCATAGTAATCTGCCTTCCGGTGTTTTCGGTAGTTATAATAAGCATTTGGACAGATATCATAGTGCCGCAGGAGCCAACGTAAGCCAAATTCATTATGATGTTGTTCGATAAATCGATAAGCCTCTAATCGATTTCCTTCGCAAAGAATGCCGCTGCTTTTTTTAAGAAGAGATTTTCTTTTTTTGCCTCTTCCAGTTCTTTTCGTAACCTAAGATTCTCTTTCATAAGTTCCATTTCGTTTGGAGTATCTGGATTTGAGAGGGCTTTCTCTTGGCATTCTTCGCTAAATTCTCTACACCACTTGGAGATGCTGGCTTTGGATACGCCATATTCCGCGGTGATGCTTTTGTAGGTGCGTCCTTCTTCCTCATGAAGACGGACAATCTTTCTTCTAAATTCTGGAGTGTAAGTTTGTGGCATAATAATTCCTTCTTTCTTTGATAGATTGATTATATCTTATTAGCCACTACTGTTACAACGTTAGTATAGCACTTCA
>NZ_JBQHSE010000085.1:0-1242 GCF_052066395.1 Bariatricus sp. HCP28S3_A4
TGATTCTTACATGTGGTAGAGAGGGATGTGGAGATGTTCAGGAAATTCCGGCAGAAAAAGTAGAAATTGAAAGCCAGACACCGCTGACCTGTACGCAGGATGGAGTAACAGTATATAAGGCAACAGCAACCTTCAATGGAGAAACTTATACTAATAATGAAAAAGTTGACACAGTGAAGGCCCAGGGTCATTCCTATGTAGAGGATGGCAATGATGCAGAACACGAGGCATGGACATGGTCAGAAGGCCATAAGCAAGCATCATTAGTACTGACCTGTACAAAATGTGGCGAAGCAACCGAAGTGATTGAAGCGAAAGTTGAAGAAACCCCGGTAAGCGCAAGCTGTACAGAAGCAGGAGCAACAATTTACACTGCAACGGCAGAATATAAAGACCAAACATATACTGACGAACAGAGAATTGAGGGAGAAGCGTTAGGACATCAGTATACAGAAAAGTGGGAATGGAAAGATGCAACAGAGGAAAATGCAGAAGTACCATATACCGCTACCTTGATTCTTACATGTGGTAGAGAGGGATGTGGAGATGTTCAGGAAATTCCGGCAGAAAAAGTAGAAATTGAAAGCCAGACACCGCTGACCTGTACGCAGGATGGAGTAACAGTATATAAGGCAACAGCAACCTTCAATGGAGAAACTTATACTAATAATGAAAAAGTTGACACAGTGAAGGCCCAGGGTCATTCCTATGTAGAGGATGGCAATGATGCAGAACACGAGGCATGGACATGGTCAGAAGGCCATAAGCAAGCATCATTAGTACTGACCTGTACAAAATGTGGCGAAGCAACCGAAGTGATTGAAGCGAAAGTTGAAGAAACCCCGGTAAGCGCAAGCTGTACAGAAGCAGGAGCAACAATTTACACTGCAACGGCAGAATATAAAGACCAAACATATACTGACGAACAGAGAATTGAGGGAGAAGCGTTAGGACATCAGTATACAGAAAAGTGGGAATGGAAAGATGCAACAGAGGAAAATGCAGAAGTACCATATACCGCTATCCTGATTCTTACATGTGGTAGAGAGGGATGTGGAGATGTTCAGGAAATTCCGGCAGAAAAAGTAGAAATTGAAAGCCAGACACCGCTGACCTGTACGCAGGATGGAGTAACAGTATATAAGGCAACAGCAACCTTCAATGGAGAAACTTATACTAATAATGAAAAAGTTGACACAGTGAAGGCCCAGGGTCATTCCTATGTAGAGGATGGCAATGATG
>NZ_JBQHSE010000086.1:0-1156 GCF_052066395.1 Bariatricus sp. HCP28S3_A4
AGGAGCTCTTCACTATGAAAATATCCAACGTTATATCTATTGCAGGCTTTAATACCAATGGCCTTGGCCAGATAGGACTTTCCGGCATCAGATTCGCCGAGAATACAAAGATTATAGCCCCTTTCAATGAAATCCAGTGAAGAAAGAACATCGGTTATCCCTGATGGAAGGTATTCTCTCTTATCAGAGTCAATGCACTCAGACAGTTCTTCAGGTGATCCTTTTAGATGAGCTGCCGTTAATCGATTCTTCAGTGTAGTACTGACTTTTTCTTGAAACTGTGGTTCTATAAGCTCTGCAATCAGTGTCAGACGGTCCATTTCAAGGAATCCAGGCTTATGATACAGATCATCCAGCGTTGCAGCCATTGTCGATAGTTTCAGCTCATTGAGTTCATCAACAAGCTCATTGATGAGTTCGGTTCCGGTAAGCATCAGTCATCTGCCTCCTCTCTCATCTGATCCGCAAGCGCTTTGCTGCGGGATAAAAGAGTATCAATGCTAGAGGCTTCCGGAGGCATGACATAACCACCCCTTGTTGGTTCTTTCTTTTGGACAGACCCATGTCGATAACCGGCATCGCCAAGATCATCTGCAATGACAGAGATGGTGTTCTTAATAAAGGTATATTTCTGTTTGTTTAATGAGATTGCCTGTTTACAGCACTCCTCTAAAGCTTTGTTACTGTACTTTTTGGTAAAGTTCAGGATACCAAGACACATGCGGTATGTCTGCACTTCATACTGCCTTGACTTTAGGATCGTACGGATAACAGTCTCAGTATTCTTGCCAACAAGAGAAGCCTTTTGAATGAAATAAGGTCCGTTCCACTGTGTAAATCCTTTATAATTCTCAGGCAGATGTTCTGGATCCGTTGACCACTGACCCTTACGGGTTGCTCTCGGCCATTCATAAAGGAACTCGCCTGCAAGGGAATAAATGCGAACAACAGAAGAAGATGCCTTGATAGATACTTTCTTGTGCAAAAATGCTTTGTCTACGCTATAATAAGCATTGTCAAAGCGTACGTGGAAGTCGCTTGATACCTTTGCCGTTTTTCTCTCCATGTACTCGTAATGCATGGAGGGGAGCGGCATCAATTCAAGTTTCTCCTCTTCCCAATAGTAGTATCTATTATGTTCTTTCTTTTTAAACGG
>NZ_JBQHSE010000087.1:0-1065 GCF_052066395.1 Bariatricus sp. HCP28S3_A4
CTGTGAAGAAGGGAAAGAAGAAAGCAAGAGCTGTATTTACCAGACAGGAAATAAAAATTCTTTTATCTCTTCCAGATGAAAGCTATGAAACCGGTCTGCGAGATAAGGTACTTCTTTCATTCATGTATGCAACCGGAGCCAGAGCACAGGAAATCTGCGACTTAAAAGTAAGAGATTTACGGATCGATGCAAATTCTGCGTCTATTACTCTGACGGGTAAGGGATCCAAAACGCGTCAGGTTGGAATTGCTGAAAAACTTGTCGGCACACTTCAAAGCTATATAAAACATAGACATATTGAGTTATTTCCAAATCGACATATTTTTTCTAGTCAGACGCATGAGCAGATGACGATATCATGTGTGGAAGGAATTTATAAAAAATATGTGACTTTAGCTAAAAAGAGTAATCCAGGATTGTTCCTGGCAGATAGCTATCCACCTCATTCTATGAGACATAGCACTGCCTGTCATTTACTGGAAGCCGGGGTAGATATTGTAACAATAAAAAATATTTTGGGGCACGTTTCTTTACAGACCACCCAGATTTACGCTGAAATATCACAAAATACGGTAGATCAAAAACTCAGAGAATGGAATGAGACATGGTTTGGTGAAAATAAAAAAATAGAAATGAAAAAATCTGTTAATGTTCCGGATTTTTTGAGAAAAAGGTAAAATATTATTCGAGAAAAGCATTCAAGAGATGCTGTAACTTACATTAGTTACAGCATACTTCTCAAATAATAATACTTCTCGGATAATCGGTATAGCCGCAGACAATGTAGATCTTCTCAAGTCCGGAGATGTCACCTAACATGAGAGCTCCTGAAGCAGGCGGAATGTCCTGGTGAGCAGGACCGGATCTGCATCATTGCTGATGCGGACTGTGATATCCTTCATAGCAACTTCAATCGTATGTGAATTGTCAAGGTACGAGTTTTGCATCTGTGATGCTGTATGCTGTTCCGAAATGTGATCCGGAACAATGCCAATGGGAACCACGTCCTGTTTCGGGCGGGGAACCTCAAGATGACCATAATTCGGTGGTGGGATCTGATCCGCT
>NZ_JBQHSE010000088.1:0-982 GCF_052066395.1 Bariatricus sp. HCP28S3_A4
GATGGAGCGATGGCAATACATTTATGCCTGTTAACAGTTGTCTTATCGCATCCTCCAAAGAATCAAATATCATTGGCCCGACGAAAGATTTTGACAAGAGATCTATTGCCGGTAAGCGTAGAAAACTGGCACAGACGAAAGCACCGGAGGTTATGCTTCACCTTCTTGATACAGCCGTTTCAAACGGTATTTCTGCCGATTATGTGCTGTTTGACTGCTGGTTTGCTAATCCGGCTCAGATTACGGCCATCAAATCCAAAGGGATGGATGTGATTGCAATGATCAAGAAAAGCAGCCGCATTCAATATCAGTATGAAGGACAGAAACTGAACATCAAACAGATTTATGCAAAAAACAAGAAGCGTCGCGGCAGATCCAAATATCTTCTTTCTGTCGATGTCATGGTTGGAAAAGAAAATCCAATTCCGGCAAAAATCGTATGTGTCAGAAACAAGGCGAATTGTAAGGATTGGCTTGCTTTTATCTGCACAAATCCAACTCTGTCAGAAGAAGAAATCATTCGTATCTATGGAAAGCGCTGGCAGATTGAGGTGTTTTTCAAGACCTGCAAATCTACACTTAATCTCATTGGCGAATGCCACAGTCTCTCTTACGATGCATTAACAGCACATGTAGCCATTGTATTTGCCAGATATATGCTTTTGGCATTAGAACAACGAAAAAATGAAGACCAACGAACCTTAGGAGAGTTATTCTTCTTCCTGGTAGATGAGATGGCAGACATCACTTTCACACGGTCTCTTTGCATCCTGATGGATGCTTTGATGGCAAGTCTTAAGGAGATTCTGAATCTGAGCGAAGAACAGCTTGCTGTATTTACTGCAGATTTTGTATCCAGACTACCGCAATATCTGCAAAATGCACTTGATTCGCGGGCAGCTAAAGCATAAATCGCTATTTTGTTAGCTGAAATATTGAATTTTCAAGGTACGAAGCCCATTTTGGGTATGGGAAGTCTTAG
>NZ_JBQHSE010000089.1:0-937 GCF_052066395.1 Bariatricus sp. HCP28S3_A4
TCCCATATGATTATAGGATCTGATATCTTCAGATCCCAGTCCGGCATCACTACAATAGATAAATTTCTGACAGCCAAACTCTCCAAGAACTTTCTTTTCCAATGGTTTTAGTGAGGTTTGTTCGTTTGCGTTTCCGGGGAAGAGTGAAAAAGCAAGTGGAATGCCATCCCCATCCATAAATAATCCCATTTGGATAATAGGATTTGGTCGGTGTTCTTTGCTTTTTCCGTATTTTTTGCTGCCATCTTCCTGTTCAATCTCAAAGTAATAATTCGAACAATCATAATAAAGGACTTTATCATTTCTGGATCCTAAAAAATGACTGTTTTTATAAACTTCTGATTGTATGAGATCACATTCATTCCCAAGAACGTCCAATGCACGATAAACATCATGGAGTTCATAAGAAGGCTTCTCTAAGAATTCTGACGCTGCTTTAAAAGAAGAGCGTTTGCTGGAAGGCTCCAGAATCCTGGCATAAACTAAATCGGAAAGGATTGCATTGATATCATATTTGAATTTATATTTTGATTTTAATTTGCGGCAAATTTTATCTATATGGAGTTGATAATAGATGGATTGTAAAAAAAGATAACCGCCGCGATAGAAAACTTGTTTCTCATAATCCAGTTGTCTGTCAGCATGAAAAGTAATCTGGATCGATTTGTTTTCCTGTTCTTGTTTGTACTTTAAGGTTTCAAGTCTGGCTTCTTCTTTAGCCCAAGCCATCACATCATCACGAGTTGGTCCATGTTCAGGTAAAAGATCTTTTAAAGTTCCCAATTTCCGAACAATAACAGAAGTGCTTACACCTTTATCGTTGATGTATCCTTTTGAGATATAAAAGGATTCAGCATTTTTTGATTTGGATGTAATAACTCTCATAGGAAATACCCCCTTTTCCACATTATACCATACATTGCAATAAAATACAATA
>NZ_JBQHSE010000090.1:0-826 GCF_052066395.1 Bariatricus sp. HCP28S3_A4
AGAGACCTTTCTCAAGAATACCTACCGCGTTTTCTACTGAACTCTTAAATTTGGGCTTTCTGACCTTGGCTGGAAGAATTACAGTTCCATAATGATCAGCCCAGTCAGCGTAATCCTTATTCAGTTCGGGTTCAATCCAGTCTTGATTAACGATTACCGCCTGCTTGCAGTTATCGCATACAACCAGTGCCGGCACACCGCCAAAGTAATCAAGAGCATGATTATTGACCTCAATCCATTGCGGTTCCCTTGTCGAAAGCATCCCTTCGGCATAGATGTACTGTGAGTATGGAAGAATAGCCACAAATACAACAATCGTCAGAATCTCACCGGTAAGAGGATCGGTCATGTTAAATGTCTGCCCAGCGAAATCGACCTCCATCTTCTGTGCAATAACTGCACCGAAATGCGCAGTTTCATAGTTTTCCTCACACCATCGGTTAAAAAGCTCACAGTACTGGCGGTACTGATAGAAACGCTTGCCTTCTTCAGCACACTTTTTTGAGTAGCGATTCCATAGAAAAACGAGAGTCATGTTTTTCCTTGTGGCCATAAGTCTGGCCGCTTCCTCATAATCAGGGTATTCAATGGATTCATTACGACCTGGGGAACCGGGAATGGATCCATACACTAATTCAGCAATACCGTAGTTAGTGATACCCGGTGGCAAAGGATAAGAAAGGTTTTCGCACTTCTCAAATGCTCTGAGGAAGTCATTGACTCCTGATTTACTTACGCTAAGCTGTCGGGCAATTTCACTTCCTGACATGGAAAGCGCATAACGTTTGATAATGATGTTTTTGTAGTCCAGCATACATCATCCTCC
>NZ_JBQHSE010000091.1:0-800 GCF_052066395.1 Bariatricus sp. HCP28S3_A4
TTTTTCTTGAATAATGTTGATTTCATTTCTATTGTCGCCAACATCTTTTGTTTTAAGCTTAACAATATCTCCTGAACGCATTCCCATTCTTGACGCAAGAAGAATCATAGCATAATCACGTTTGCCCATGACAGTACTGGTATCAATAGAAGCCTCTATAAGTCTGATTTCATCAACAGAATATACACTTGGCAGCACATAGGGCTTGCTATAGTGCGGTACAATTGTTGAATAGTCCACTTCTGTCATTCTAGCATCTGCCAGATATCTCAAAAAAACTCTTATTTCACCCCAAAGGTTATGGTCTGTAATCTTTGGACATACCATTGCGATTTTACTCGATGACAGCTGTGTAAGGGAATAGCAGTTAAGTTTGCAAAGTTCATTAAGAAACCACGAAATGGCGTATCTCTTTAACTTAATTGTTCCATGTGCAAGTCCAATATCTTTTCCCCAATCACAATACTTATTAACAACAGTATTATATTCATCAGAAAGTAAAAATTTTTTTCCTTTATCGGAATGCACATCGTTCCAAGTATTCTCAATAATGTCATCTAATCTATAGATAACAGTACGAAGGTTTGAATAGTATTGATTTCTACCGTGTGTTTCAAGATAATTTTGTAAAAATTTTTCTCCTCCTTCTTTGCTGTAGCTCGTGAAACCGTGATTTTTTAACCACGAAATAACACTGTTACATAAATATCGGTATCCTGTAACTGTTATATGTGTACATCCACGAGCCTTCATTCTGTCCAGAAGTTCTACTTCGAGTTCTTCAAATGTTTTAATGTGTT
>NZ_JBQHSE010000092.1:0-761 GCF_052066395.1 Bariatricus sp. HCP28S3_A4
TTTTTCGGGAGGGAATCCAGATCCATTTTAAAGAAATCCACGGTGAATTCACGGTAGATGTAGTGTAGCTTGTATTCGTTCTTGCCATAAGCTTTTTCAAGATGTTCCTTATCTACTTTTTTAAGATTGTGGAGATAGTAAGGGCATTTGGGATTCACGCATTTGTGGAGGATAAAGTGTTTCCTATCTTTTTTATGTACCAGAGCATTTCCACAGTGGGGGCAGCGTAAGGTGTACTCTTTAGAGAAACGGTTATCATCCGGTGAAAAGTTTGTGTCGCAGACCTTGCATTTGATCTGACCTTTCCTGCCGTTGTTGCGGTAGAGATAAGGTTGAGGGGCATTACAGCAGGGACACTTGCAGTCCTCGGAGATATCACATTCTTTGCGGCGTGAGACGGGTTTGATCTTCTTGTGATACTTGAATTCATAGTAGGGGATCAGGAGCTGCCAGTCCCAGTCGTTGTGATGGATTTCGATTTTGGGAAGTTCGTCTGTTTTGAGTTTCTGGTACTTTGGGGAATGAGAATCGTCAAAAGCCCACTGTTTCAGTGGAATATATTTGCAGATAAAAGTAATCAGCCAGCAATTCTGCTGATAAAGATATTGAATAACAGAAAGTAAGTATTGTATAATGTCCATGAGCATTGTCTCCTTTGGTGTTTTGGAATTTTGGTCGAGGACATTATACCAGAAAAAGGGAGGTCAATGCTCTTTTTATTTGCATTCTCCCATAAAATCAAGGTTTTTATTGAATTTTGG
>NZ_JBQHSE010000093.1:0-721 GCF_052066395.1 Bariatricus sp. HCP28S3_A4
GTTTCTGGACAATTCCATTATATCAAAAGAGCGTTATTTATGCCCTTTTTATTGGCTAAAATATTGAATTTTCAAGGTACAGTACACCTGATTGGTGTGGGAAGTTTGAGTTAATAATTTGAGTTAATTGTTAAATATTGGTTAATTGGGTATTTTTATGTTTTGCTATATGATATGATGTTGTTAATTATTTATATCAATTTATGCGAAGGGGGATTTGGGGATGGAAGGTAATCGGAAGAGGAAGTTGTTCTGGGGCGGAGTGGTTTTGGTTGCGATTGTTTGTTTGGGGATTGGTTGGTATTTTACTTTGAGAAGTGGGGTGTATGTTGGGGATTATTTTTATTATAAGGTGAGTGAGACGCGGTATCAGAGGAATCGGTCGAATTATTTGGAGTTTGTTTCGGGGGATGAGGTTCGGATTGGTTTGGATGAGGGGGAGATGAGCGTTTCGATTGAGGAGAATGGGGATGATTCGTTTGCCTTTGCATTTTCGGACGGTAGATCGGTGCGGGGAAACTGGAATGGTGAGGATCTTGTGGACTCGGATGGGTTACTGATTGGATGGAGTGATGTGCGGATTGTGACGGATGATCAGTCTTATGTGCCGGGGGAAGCGGCAATTTGTCAGGCGATTTGTGATGTCCGTTTTGGAAATGAGGATACGATATCAAGACCGTATATTGCGTTTTTGGGTGTTCTTGTGTATGTATTAGGGATT
>NZ_JBQHSE010000094.1:0-712 GCF_052066395.1 Bariatricus sp. HCP28S3_A4
CAAACACCTTATGCGGTTTACCATGCTCATATCCTGGTTTTTTGGGGCGAACAATAGATTTCAGCCCAAGTATTGAATTCATATACTTGTGTATAGTTGTCTTGCTATATGCGAACCCCTCTCTTTCTAAGTATACCTGCATGCTGCGATATCCATCTACGCCATGGTGCTTATGATAAATATCTGTAATTTTTGACAGAGTTTTCTCTCGCTGGGCATAGTAATCCGCCTTCCGATGTTTTCGGTAGTTGTAATAAGCATTTGGACAGATATCAAAGCGCCGCAGAAGCCAACGCAAGCCAAATTCATTATGATGTTGTTCGATAAATCGATAAGCCGCTAATCGATTTCCTTTGCAAAGAATGCCGCTGCTTTTTTTAAGAAGAGATTTTCTTTTTTTGCCTCTTCCAGTTCTTTTCGTAACCGGAGATTCTCTTTCATAAGCTCCATTTCATTTGGAGTATCTGGATTTGAGAGGGCTTTCTCCTGGCATTCTTCGCTGAATTCTCTACACCACTTGGAGATGCTTGCTTTGGATACACCATATTCCGCAGTGATGCTTTTGTAGGTGCGTCCTTCTTCCTCATGAAGACGGACAATCTTTTTTCTAAATTCTGGAGTGTAAGTCTGTGGCATAATAATTCCTTCTTTCTTTGATAGATTGATTATATCTTATTAGCCACTACTATTACAACGTTAGTATAGCACTTCA
>NZ_JBQHSE010000095.1:0-693 GCF_052066395.1 Bariatricus sp. HCP28S3_A4
TGTTGTGGTCAAGCTTTTTTGTAACATTTGTGGCTAAAAAATTCATTGGATTGTTGCTTGGATAATACCGGAGTTTCCAGTGTATGTAAAGGATGCTTCGCACCGCCTTTGGCGGCCTTGTCCTTGACATACACTGAAAGCTCCTGGTGAAGAATAATCAAGCAATCCAATCTGGAACTGTATCGCATTAAGCGATTCTAGCCTGATAAGGTGTTAAATAACCATTGAAGCTGTGAGGTCGTACATGATTGTATTCAACATATGCAAACTCCTCTACAGCCTGATACAAAGCTTCCTCGGTATCATATTCGTACAGATATATCAGTTCACTTTTCAAGGTGTTGAAATATCTCTCCATTGGTGCATTATCATACGGATATCCGGCCTTACTCATACTCTGGGTTACATGAACCGATTCGCAAAACTCTACGAATGCTTTAGAAGTGAATTGCGCCCCTTGATCCGAGTGTAGGATTAATTCTCCTTTAATTGTCGGCTGCGATTCCAGTGCCTTCTGCAAGGTACGAATAGCAAGATCACTTGTGATATGTCGGTCTGTTATGCTGGCAATAACACTTCGGTCATGCAGATCTATAATTGTACAGTTGTAACGTACATCATGGTTCTCTAAAAACAAATAGGTAAAATCGGTACACCATTTTTGATTGATTTCATCTGCCGTAAAGTTCTGTT
>NZ_JBQHSE010000096.1:0-674 GCF_052066395.1 Bariatricus sp. HCP28S3_A4
AAACCTTTTGCTGTTTTATATAGTGATAAAGCTTCACGGCCAAACACTCCTGTTAACGTAATCATCGGAGCATGCATCATCAAAGAATTGTTTGATTACTCTGACGATGAGTTGGTTGAAGGCCTTATGCTTGATTTACGTTTACAGTATGCACTCCATACTACAAGCTTTACTGAACAGCCTCTGAGTGATAAAACACTGAGCCGTTTTCGCCGTAGATGTTATGATTATGAACAAACTCACGGAGTTGATTTATACAAAGCTGCCATCCAAAACTATAATAAAGAAATCGCCAAAATGATGGAGCTTGATGGCAAGATTCGTCGAATGGACTCCTTGATGATTAATTCAAACATGCGTATGCTTGCACGAAGTGAATTGATCTACTCCTGCATATCCCGATTAGTCACATATATTCATAGTGTAAAGCCGGAAATGCTTCCAGAGACACTTTTGCATTACGCACAGCCGAATGATTTCAACAAAGTATTTTATCATGAAAGAAGTTCTACACTGGAAGAGCGTATGGAACAGTTTTTAAAAGATGCAGAAACCCTTTATGATATCACCAAAACAGGATTCGAAGATGTCTCTGAGTATGAACTTTTTATTCGCTGTTTTTCAGAGCAGTCCATTGTCGAACAGGGAAAACGTCGCTGGATTACTAAGGAAGA
>NZ_JBQHSE010000097.1:0-669 GCF_052066395.1 Bariatricus sp. HCP28S3_A4
ATTCCGGGGCATGGAGAAACAGTGGTGTCCGGGCAGATGCATCTGAGATACTGCGTGATTATTTGGATTCCTTACCAAAACCGGAATTAAAGGCAGGATTACGGCTGCTAAACGAAGTTGCCCATGAGTATGGCTATGAAGCCTCTTTAAAAGCAATGGAAATGGCTGTGGAGAATGGAAATGTCAATAAAAGTGATGTTACTGTTCTGGCTGCTCGTATTACAGGTTATGGAATTGAAACACCGCCGGAAAATGGACCCAATCTAAGTATATATGATGAACTGTTTATATATGGTCAAAATACGTTATCCGAGGAGGTGCATGCATCATGATCACAGCAAAGCAACAGGCAGAAACAGATCAGGCAATCATGGAAGCCTGCAAAAAACTATTTTTTACTACAGCGATTCCTGAAATGTGTAAAACAGAAGGAACTCCCAAGCAGATAGAGTATCTTAAAGATGCTCTGCTGCGTGAGCTGGCCAGGCGTGAGGAAAACAAAAAGGCAAGGCTTATCAAGCGTGCACACTTTCCTGTTTACAAAGCATTTGAAGGGTATTCATATAAACAGGTGCAGCTTCCACCAGCACTCACAAAAGAAGAACTGGAAAATGTCAGTTTTATAAATCAGAAGCAGAATCTCGTGCTGTATGGACCTGTAGGAGTTGG
>NZ_JBQHSE010000098.1:0-667 GCF_052066395.1 Bariatricus sp. HCP28S3_A4
CACCAGAAACCAAAGATTATCTGCACTTTCTGCATTTTCGGAGTATGCACAGAATAGGGATTTTGATGCTGCATCAGTTTTTAGAAGTGCCATTATTCGGATTCCTGTGAATGAATATTATGGTGCGGCAGAGCCGCCAGTCCGGTGTGACGAGAGCCACCTGTCCGGACTAACGGAGCCACCCCATTTGTTTTGTTATTAGATTACTTAGCCAAAGCAGGATCTAATCCGTATACTTCTCTCATCGAAAGGTCTTTAGATGGATCAATACACTCAATATTGATTTTATATGAATCATAAGATATACGGTCCATAATGGCATCTGCAAGAGTACTTTCACCACTGCAGATCTGTTGGTACCATTCCCTCTCACGAAACTGGGAACAGAAGATTGTTGAAGATCTCTTACGTCTTTTGTGTATCAGTTCGAAAAGGTTTCTAGCTTCAGCTTCTGTCAGTTTGAGAAGCAGCCATTCATCAATAATCAGTAATACTGGCTTAGTATATTTTTTCAGAACAGCGGTAAAGGTACCATTATCCCTGGCTGCCTGTAAGTTGTATATAGTAAAATAAAAGTACCTCAAATCGGAAAGTAAAATTCCCAAATATCGGATTGGGAATTTCCCACAATAAAGCAGGACATCTTGAATCACTTAACCAATACCGT
>NZ_JBQHSE010000099.1:0-532 GCF_052066395.1 Bariatricus sp. HCP28S3_A4
TATCCTTTTGAGATATAAAAGGATTCAGCATTTTTTGATTTGGATGTAATAACTCTCATAGGAAATACCCCCTTTTCCACATTATACCATACATTGCAATAAAATACAATATAATAAAACCAAAAAATTGACACAAAAAAACAGGTTTTATGCGGCCTGCAAGTACTTTTCCTATTGTTTAACTGTCAAACTCCCGGGGAAGCGGCAATTTGTCAGGCGATTTGTGATGTCCGTTTTGGAAATGAGGATACGATATCAAGACCGTATATTGCGTTTTTGGGTGTTCTTGTGTATGTATTAGGGATTGTGACTATTTTGAATCCGGATGGAGTTCATTTTTTCCTGAGCCGGTGGAAATATAATAATCCGGAGTTGTCTGAGCCCGGGCGATTGTTGGAGCAGATAGGCGGAGGTTTTATCGTTGTGATCGGTATAGGGATTATGACGGAGGCTTTATTACTTCTAGTATAACGTCCAGTTATTTTCGAGATGCTATATTAGTATTGTAATCTGTAGAGACGGAGTGTATAAT
>NZ_JBQHSE010000100.1:0-515 GCF_052066395.1 Bariatricus sp. HCP28S3_A4
GATTAAAGAGAGTGTCATCGACTATAAACACATTGACACGCTTTTCATCAGTAAGATTTTTGATGTCACCGTTAATGATCTCTGATGCTAGAGAAGAAGTAAAGCGGAGCCAATTAGTTTTTGAAGAATTCAGGAAACGATAAAAAGTGTTCTTTGAGAATCCTTCCTTGAAAGATCCGGTTCTATGCTGCATATACATGCTTCTTCCTGCAAAGACGTTACTGAGTTTATATCTGAGGAGCATGATAGCGGGGACGCCTTTTTCCTTGGTGCCGTTGCATTGCTTTAAAAGGCTGCCTACCTTGTGAGAAGAGAAAAATCTCTGAACGCAATCTAAAATAGCTACCTCATTCTCGTTGTTCTGTGATATAATGGACATGGCATAAATTCTCCTTTGTAAAGTGGTTTCTGGACAATTCCATTATATCAAAAGAGCGTTATTTATGCCCTTTTTATTGGCTAAAATATTGAATTTTCAAGGTACAGTACACCTGATTGGTGTGGGAAGTTTGAGT
>NZ_JBQHSE010000101.1:0-504 GCF_052066395.1 Bariatricus sp. HCP28S3_A4
TATTATAAAGGACTGGACTGGCCGTTTAATATGGCACACACCGACCGTTAATTATGGCAAGGTGCGACCGCCTAATATGGCACAGTTGGCCGTTCCAGGAGACAATCTGCACCACTGCAGCATTCCGTACAGATCTTTGCTCCCATCCCACTGGTCTACATCATATTCAAGTACGCCTCGGCGTACTTGCTGCGAGGTGCGCGTCATGCTTTGCATGACACAATACATCTGCGCACCTCTGCAATCCGCCGGAGGCTTTATCTTGAAAGGAGATTGGACTCCCACCAAGACATATTTGTCGCAACTCACCACCTATAAAGGTGGGAGTCTTATCTTCTTTCAAGATAGAAAACCAGTGTAAGCACTGGAATCAATCTATCATCTTTCCGGAACTTCGAAAGGAATTCTGCCGTAGTCATCTTTTCCACATTTTTATTCCACATCCTCTGAATCTGCCCGACATAAGACAGACTGTCATACAGCATATTGCGTACTGACATGGCA
>NZ_JBQHSE010000102.1:0-469 GCF_052066395.1 Bariatricus sp. HCP28S3_A4
TAAATTCATCATTGCTCTTCTTATAACAACAACTTCTAGGTGTGTTTCCTGCCGGACACTTTATCACTTTTGTTTTTTCTTCGTCCATTTCAAATCCGGAAACATCTCGCCTATTCTTTTTGGCTGTCAATGCAGTAGGAAGTAGTTCGATGTTCTTCTCAGTAGCCATTTTTTCTGCTTCCTCACTATAGTAGGCTCCATCCACGATAATACTTGTGTTTGCTTCTTGTTTTGGCAAAGCTTCAAGATGTTCTTTTATAAACTGCGAGTCTGAATGGATATTGGGTTCATACTCATAGCTGGTTACAACAGAACCATTTTTCCCAACAGTTTCCTCTACGTTAGCCACATAGCCGCAATATTCTTTCCCTGCTTTCCTTCGGTATGTAGCCTCAGGATCAGTTGGATTTAACAGCATGGTTGAATTGCCGAGGTTATCTTCCTTAGTAATCCAGCGACGTTTTCCCTG
>NZ_JBQHSE010000103.1:0-456 GCF_052066395.1 Bariatricus sp. HCP28S3_A4
GCTATGATTCTTCTTGCGTCAAGAATGGGAATGCGTTCAGGAGATATTGTTAAGCTTAAAACAAAAGATGTTGGCGACAATAGAAATGAAATCAACATTATTCAAGAAAAAACAGGAAATCTGCTTCATCTTCCGCTTGTTGAAGATGTTCGATTTGCAATTGATGACTATCTGAAGGTTCGCCCAGATACGAACATTCAAGAATTATTTTTAAATGTGTATGCGCCATATCATGCAGTGACGACAGGAACACTTCGTAATGCACTTAGAAAATATATATTAGCTTCGAGTGTAGATTCTGGGCGACGCAAGTGTGGACCCCATGTTCTTAGAGCATCCCTGGCGAGTTCCATGGTAAATGATACAATACCATACGAAACGGTAAGAAAAGTACTGGGCCATAGTTCAAATAATGCCATTAAGCATTATGCAAGAATCGATATCGAGAAATTACGA
>NZ_JBQHSE010000104.1:0-407 GCF_052066395.1 Bariatricus sp. HCP28S3_A4
CGGATAAAAAACAGGAAGAACTTCTTGCTAAAACATTTGGATGCTGCCGTTTTATTTATAATATCATGCTGGATGACAAGATAAAGGAATATGAGGCAACGAAGAAAATGAGGAAGACGACTCCCGCAGCCTATAAGAAAGAATATCCGTGGCTGAAAGAAGTAGATTCCCTTGCACTGGCGAATGTGCAGCTTCATTTGGAGAAGGCTTATAAGAATTTTTTTGTAAATCCGGTTGTTGGTTTTCCGAAATTCAAGTCCAGACATCGAAGCAGGAAGAGCTATACAACGAATGTGGTGAATGGGAATATTCGTCTGAGAAACGGAAAGATCCGGCTTCCGAAACTGAAGGAAGTGAAGATCAGGAAACATCGGGAAATACCGGAGGGGTATGTCCTGAAGTCGGTA
>NZ_JBQHSE010000105.1:0-383 GCF_052066395.1 Bariatricus sp. HCP28S3_A4
TATAGCGTTATATGCGTTGGTATTCAAGGTTGTTTTTTTACTTCGTTTTCTCGAAGTGTTAGTTAATTGTTACTCTTAAGAATAACAATCACCTCGGATGTCTTTCTCTATATATTTGAGAATTGATTTTCTTTGTATGCAGTTTTCAAGGTACATATAGATAAGAAGGAGTAGAGCGAATAATCTAGTCCGCATATGGGACTTCAGAACGTTGTTCCTCAGCCACGGATATTCTTCGAATATCCTTCTGTTGTTATACAGCCTTCTTCGTTCAGGCAAGCCTGGCTCAGAATCCTGTCTGCCAACACCATCTGCTCTCTTCATTATCTGCGTGGAGAATACGAGATTCGAACTCGTGACCTCCTGCTTGCAAGGCAGGCGCT
>NZ_JBQHSE010000106.1:0-372 GCF_052066395.1 Bariatricus sp. HCP28S3_A4
TAAGCAAGAAATTACTCTGTTATATAGTGTGCCTGCACACGACCGAGAGAACTTGTTCTCGAGGTGCAATGTACACACATTTCTCTGACTGATATTTTATCAGTCATTAAAGACCAGAATCTTTTCTAATCTTTAATCACTGGTAAAACCAGCTATCATTAACAGCACTGCCCTGCTGATTGGGTTGACCGCAGAATCCCCTCAGACTCTGTGTCTGTATCTATATGAACTTCGACGGCGAATCCGTCTTATTTTTTGCAGTTCTGGCGGCCACCTGCTCTCCCACACCGTCTCCAGTGCAGTACCATCGGCCGCTTAGGTCTTAACCATCGTGTTCGGGATGGGAACGGGTGTGTCCCCTAAGCGCATCGC
>NZ_JBQHSE010000107.1:0-367 GCF_052066395.1 Bariatricus sp. HCP28S3_A4
GGCGATGCGCTTAGGGGACACACCCGTTCCCATCCCGAACACGATGGTTAAGACCTAAGCGGCCGATGGTACTGCACTGGAGACGGTGTGGGAGAGCAGGTGGCCGCCAGATTTAAAAAGGAAGGGCTTATAGCTCAGCCGGTTAGAGCGCACGCCTGATAAGCGTGAGGTCGGTGGTTCGAGTCCACTTAAGCCCACTTCTTTCAAAAGAAAGAAGACCATACAATTACATACGGGGGATTAGCTCAGTTGGGAGAGCGCCTGCCTTGCAAGCAGGAGGTCACGAGTTCGAATCTCGTATTCTCCACGCAGATAATGAAGAGAGCAGATGGTGTTGGCAGACAGGATTCTGAGCCAGGCTTGCCTG
>NZ_JBQHSE010000108.1:0-361 GCF_052066395.1 Bariatricus sp. HCP28S3_A4
GTGGCTGAAAGAAGTAGATTCCCTTGCACTGGCGAATGTGCAGATTCATTTGGAGAAGGCTTATAAGAACTTTTTTGTAAATCCGGCTGTTGGTTTTCCGAAATTCAAGTCCAGACATCGAAGCAGGAAGAGCTATACAACGAATGTGGTGAATGGGAATATTCGTTTGAGAAACGGAAAGATCCGGCTTCCGAAACTGAAGGAAGTGAAGATCAGGAAACATCGGGAAATACCGGAGGGGTATGTCCTAAAGTCGGTAACCATAAGTCAGGAGCCTTCCGGAAAATACTATGCAAGTCTGCTTTATGAGTATGAAGTCTGTGAGAACCAAGCAGAGAAGAGAAAAGAAGCAGAACCGGAA
>NZ_JBQHSE010000109.1:0-354 GCF_052066395.1 Bariatricus sp. HCP28S3_A4
TTGTTTTTTTACTTCGTTTTCTCGAAGTGTTAGTTAATTGTTACTCTTAAGAATAACAATCACCTCGGATGTCTTTCTCTATTTATTTGAGAATTGATTTTCTTTGTATGCAGTTTTCAAGGTACATATAGATAAGAAGGAGTAGAGCGAATAATCTAGTCCGCATATGGGACTTCAGAACGTTGTTCCTCAGTCACGGATATTCTTCGAATATCCTTCTGTTGTCATACAGCCTTCTTCGTCCAGGCAAGCCTGGCTCAGAATCCTGTCTGCCAACACCATCTGCTCTCTTCATTATCTGCGTGGAGAATACGAGATTCGAACTCGTGACCTCCTGCTTGCAAGGCAGGCGCT
>NZ_JBQHSE010000110.1:0-353 GCF_052066395.1 Bariatricus sp. HCP28S3_A4
CCTGAACACAGTAGAAATGCTGGAAGGCGCTGACAATATGCCCGGAAAATGGCAACTGCTGATCTTCCTTGGTCAACAGACAATTCTAAATCTCCAGAAACAGAAAAATGCATAAATGGAGCGGAACCGTTGTCAGGAAGACCGTGGAATACCGGAGCACGAAGTGCGAGGATATGCCGCGAAAGCCTCTTGACATAAGGTTCACGGATTATCCTGTTTAGCAGAAAAGGGGCAAGTGCGCTCTTTTCCTGCCTTCCGGCGAGGACAGGTCCGGGCAGAGCCCGGAATCGGGTCAAGGGACTGGTCCCTTGCAGGTTCTTAGGGCAGCGCCCTGAGCCCCCGGAGGGCCTTCC
>NZ_JBQHSE010000111.1:0-340 GCF_052066395.1 Bariatricus sp. HCP28S3_A4
CATCACGTGGGAATCGAACTTGTTGAACTTCAGGGAAGAAGCGTTTTTCGGGAGGGAATCCAGATCCATTTTAAAGAAATCCACGGTGAATTCACGGTAGATGTAGTGTAGTTTGTATTCGTTCTTGCCATAAGCTTTTTCAAGATGTTCCTTATCTACTTTTTTAAGATTGTGGAGATAGTAAGGGCATTTGGGATTCACGCATTTGTGGACGATAAAGTGTTTCCTGTCTTTTTTATGTACCAGAGCATTTCCACAGTGGGGGCAGCGTAAGGTGTACTCTTTAGAGAAACGGTTATCATCCGGTGAAAAGTTTGTGTCGCAGACCTTGCATTTGATC
>NZ_JBQHSE010000112.1:0-333 GCF_052066395.1 Bariatricus sp. HCP28S3_A4
TTAGGTTTGTTAAATCTGTCGATTCAACCGTTCTTGAAAAATCTCTTAAAGAATTTTCAGGGTTGTTGTCTATTGTTTAGTTATCAATGTTCTTTCTTCTCTGTCTCGCGATAGCTATATTAGATTATCACATCTTCAAGCTTCTGTCAAGACTTTTTTATTTTTCTTTTTTGCCGATCCGTTCTTCGGAACTCTATTCTTCAGAGCGACAGCTTAAATAGGTTATCACATCTTTCGACGTTTGTCAACAACTTTTTTCTTATCAGACTTCTGCATGCCGCCCCCTGGCCTCTGTCTCAGCCCTTTCGGAAATCAGTTATGACCCGCTGCCCG
>NZ_JBQHSE010000113.1:0-318 GCF_052066395.1 Bariatricus sp. HCP28S3_A4
TTTGTAGTGTAGCTTCTTGCAAACTATTTTACAGCACAACGTAGAGAGTTGGAACACTTTCATTACTATTTGTGCCGCCAGCCAAAGGCGGCGGAATGGAGATTAGTATGGGACAGAGTAATGCTGCGGTGGAGTGAGGATGAGAAGAAAAATGCAGTTTTGAAGGAATATGTTCCGAATTATCGGATTAACCTGATTGATGCTGGGAATCTGGAGCATTTAGAGCGATTCAAAAGCGATTTACAAGAAGTTCTGGGTATGATACAGTGTAGGGGAGATAAAGAAAATTTACTGAAGTACATAAACGAAAGAAAAGAG
>NZ_JBQHSE010000114.1:0-316 GCF_052066395.1 Bariatricus sp. HCP28S3_A4
TCCTGCCGGACACTTTATCACTTTTGTTTTTTCTTCGTCCATTTCAAATCCGGAAACATCTCGCCGATTCTTTTTGGCTGTCAATGCAGTAGGAAGTAGTTCGATGTTCTTTTATAAACTGTGAGTCTGAATGGATATTGGATTCATACTCATAGCTGGTTACAACAGAACCATTTTTCCCAACAGTTTCCTCTACATTAGCCATATAGCCGCGATATTCTTTCCCTGCTTTCCTTCGGTATGTAGCCTCAGGATCAGTTGGATTTAACAGCATGGTTGAATTGCCGAGGTTATCTTCCTTAGTAATCCAGCGACG
>NZ_JBQHSE010000115.1:0-312 GCF_052066395.1 Bariatricus sp. HCP28S3_A4
CTTTGCCGTTTTTCTCTCCATGTACTCGTAATGCATGGAGGGGAGCGGCATCAATTCAAGTTTCTCCTCTTCCCAATAGTAGTATCTATTATGTTCTTTCTTTTTAAACGGTTCCTTATTGAGAGCTTCCAGTTCCTTCCAAAGATCTTTGTTGAACTGATCCAGCGAAAAATACTGTTGTTCTTCAAGTTTATGGAAGAGTGTTGTGGTCAAGCTTTTTTGTAACATTTGTGGCTAAAAAATTCATTGGATTGTTGCTTGGATAATACCGGAGTTTCCAGTGTATGTAAAGGATGCTTCGCACCGCCTTTG
>NZ_JBQHSE010000116.1:0-312 GCF_052066395.1 Bariatricus sp. HCP28S3_A4
GGCTCCGCTTTACTTCTTCTCTAGCATCAGAGATCATTAACGGTGACATCAAAAATCTTACTGATGAAAAGCGTGTCAATGTGTTTATAGTCGATGACACTCTCTTTAATCGTACCAGCTGCAAGAAGACTGAACTGGGTTCCAGAGTCTTTGATCACGTTGGAATGAAATTTCGCAAAGGATTCCGTCTGTTGACGCTTGGATGGAGCGATGGCAATACATTTATGCCTGTTAACAGTTGTCTTATCGCATCCTCCAAAGAATCAAATATCATTGGCCCGACGAAAGATTTTGACAAGAGATCTATTGCCG
>NZ_JBQHSE010000117.1:0-310 GCF_052066395.1 Bariatricus sp. HCP28S3_A4
GAGTCATGCGACTCCGTGGTCTTATGCGGTATTAGCAGTCATTTCTAACTGTTATCCCCCTGTATGAGGCAGGTTACCCACGCGTTACTCACCCGTCCGCCACTCAGTCACTATTACCATCATCCGAAGAATCGAGTAAAAGTGCTTCGTTCGACTTGCATGTGTTAGGCACGCCGCCAGCGTTCATCCTGAGCCAGGATCAAACTCTCGTTATAAAGTGTTTGTATCCAGTCCAGAATCGCTTGGCAATTCTGTTCCTTCTTACTGTTTTTAGGTTTGTTAAATCTGTCGATTCAACCGTTCTTGAAAA
>NZ_JBQHSE010000118.1:0-308 GCF_052066395.1 Bariatricus sp. HCP28S3_A4
ACGCTGACTGGGCTGATCATTATGGAACTGTAATTCTTCCAGCCAAGGTCAGAAAGCCCAAATTTAAGAGTTCAGTAGAAAACGCGGTAGGTATTCTTGAGAAAGGTCTCTTCCATAAACTTGAAGAACAACAGTATTTTTCGCTGGATCAGTTCAACAAAGATCTTTGGAAGGAACTGGAAGCTCTCAATAAGGAGCCGTTTAAAAAGAAAGAACATAATAGATACTACTATTGGGAAGAGGAGAAACTTGAATTGATGCCGCTCCCCTCCATGCATTACGAGTACATGGAGAGAAAAACGGCAAAG
>NZ_JBQHSE010000119.1:0-307 GCF_052066395.1 Bariatricus sp. HCP28S3_A4
TCCATACCCGTCACACTTAAATTCATCATATCTGCATACATTGAAGCGTTTTGATGGCAGGGAAGAGAAATGACGTTTGTCCTCTTCAAATAGTTCCGCAATGACCTCTCCCTTTTTGTAGTGCATTTCAGCAGCTTTCTTCAAATGTTCATCCAGAAGCTGTTTATTATAGCTGACCATATCGTGGTAATGGGGGATCGGGACAAAAATATTTCTTCGTATCGTACCTACTTTGTTTTCCACGTTCCCTTTTTCCCATCCTGATTTTGGATTACAAAAACGAATCCGAAAACCATAGTGGGCACGA
>NZ_JBQHSE010000120.1:0-301 GCF_052066395.1 Bariatricus sp. HCP28S3_A4
CTTATCACGTCTTTCATCGGCTCTTAGTGCCAAGGCATCCACCCTGCGCTCTTTCTAGCATAACCAATGGATGTCGAAAGCGGTTCTGCTGATTCAAAGCGGTTCTTGGAAGCTTGCTTCCATAAGACCGGTTTGTAATCTGCGGAATCATTTGCGAAGCAAAGGATATCGAACGAGCTCTGCTCGTGAGATAACCGCTCCGTAAATCATTCGACGGGTCACTTTCTAACATCGACACATATATAGCGTTATATGCGTTGGTATTCAAGGTTGTTTTTTTACTTCGTTTTCTCGAAGTGTT